>JAFZWH010000128.1 GCA_017617415.1 Victivallales bacterium
AGTCGGCGCACGGAGTGCGCGACTATGCATAACCGCCTGCAAGCGACCAGAATGGTCGCGCAGCTGGCGGGCGCCCCGTCACCCAATGCTGCGCCCGATAAGGGCGCGATGACGCCTTGCCTCCAAACCATTCAACATGTCCCGATTAGGTGCCCTCTTGGGAACAAAGTCTACGGATTTAAGCTCTAATCAGCTTGCGCCCGTCAGATGCCACAAGCGGGGTATTTCATTGTTCAAATCAATCATCGAATTGCGAAAGAGGGTTTTGACAATGTTCCATTTCATCAAAGGAGTCATAGCCACCATGTCCATCATCGCCTCTGCCCTGGCCGTCAACGCCCAGATATTTCCTCCGCTTCCGCCGGTCATGGTGAAGCTGTCGGACCAGAGTCTTCTGCCCATTGAAATCTCCGAGGCAGAGATTACGGCGAACATCAACGGCGTGATCGCCCAGACCGAGATGACGCTGAAATTCTTCAACCCCAATCACCAGATTCTAGAGGGCGAGCTGTCTTTCCCACTTCCTCCCGAAGCCTTTGTCTCCGGTTACGCCCTGGATGTCAATGGTCAGATGGTGGACGGCGTCATCGTGGAAAAGACCAAGGCGCGCGTGGTCTTCGAGGAAATCACCCGCCAGGGCATCGACCCAGGCCTGGCAGAGCAGTCTGCCGGAAATACCTTCAAGACACGACTCTATCCGCTACCCGCCAATGGAACACGCACCATCAAAATCCGATATATTGCCCCCGTCGTCATCACCGATGAAGCCGCCGGTCGCATGGCATATTATGTCCAGCCACTGCGTTTCCCGGACAAATTGAACCACTTCCGACTGACCTTGAATGTGGCTTCCGCGCAAAAACCACCGGTGGTTCAGGCTGGTTCCCTCGCCAACATGGAGTTCAAGAACTGGCAGACCATCTACACCGCATCCACCGAACTGAAGGACATCGCGCTCACCGAAGACCTCTATGTGGCACTGATGACGCGCCCGGAAGAGTCCCTCGCGCTGCAAAAAGCCCGCAAAGACAATTTCTTCTTATATCATAAGATATTGAATATAAATGAGTTAGATAAAAATATAACCAAACTATCGACAACTCCCGTCGTGCTTTGGGACGCGTCGCTCTCACGCGAGAAATCCGAACACGACCGCGAAATCGACTTCCTGAAAACCGTCCTGAAGGACGCCACGAAAATCACCCTCATCGTCTTCCGGAATGTCCCCGAAGCCCCTGTCGAGTTCACCTCGATGGAGGAATTGGCGAAGGCGCTGGCGGACATTGTCTATGACGGCGGAACCAACCTCCCCACCGCGCTGGCGACCGTCCCCAAAGGCTCCGACACATATCTCTTCTGCGATGGGCTGGACACTCTCGCCACCGCCGAAGCCCTGAAAAAGACGCCGGACTTCCGCTTGTCTGCCTTCTACGCGGACAAGGACCAGAATGCGCCCTTCCTCCGCGGACTCGCCACCAAAACTGGCGGAATCTGCGCGGATCTGCGCACTGTCAGCATCGCGGACGCCATGAAACTGCTCGCCTCACCGACGCTCGTGGTCAGCAAGGTGGAACTCGATGGACAGGATGTCTCGCAGGAAATCTTCTGGCGGCTGGACGGTAGCCGGCTCTTCGTGGCAGGCAAACTGGCAGACAACGCACAGGCCCTTCGAATCACCGTCAAATGCGGTTCACAGGAGCAAGTTTTTGATTTGCCTTTGGCAAACTGCGATAAACTCCCCGATGGAGAAATCCTTCGGACCTTCTTCGGGCAGATGAAAATCGCCCAGTTGATTGCAGACGGCGCCGAAGATGCGAAACTCCTGGCGGCAGGCCGCGAGTTCCAGCTGGTGACGCCCAACACCTCGCTCATCGTGCTGGACAGTCTTCAGCAATATCTCCAATACCGCATCCGTCCGCCAGAGTCCCTTCCCGAAATGCGCGCACAGTACGATGCGCGCTTCTCCGAGAAAGATACCCCGCCGGAGGACGAGGCTTTCTCCCTGAAACCCAATGACCCCAAGCAGGTAACGCAACTTTGGAACGGCTTGGTCGCCTGGCACAAGAAAGACTTCCCCAAAACTCAGCCCGTGGCAAAGTCGGAGCCAGTGCCGGAACCAGTGGATGGAGCTGGAATGCTCCACTATCGCGCACTGTCAGAATCCATTGATGGAGAAGTCATGCGTTCCTTTGCAGCTCCCGCTGGGGCGGTGCCCTCATACGGGGCGGCATCTACAGATGCCAATGCATTTGCCGAAGAATCTTCCTCCGCTCTCGCCCGCGAGGCGATTGCTGACGACGAGAAATCAGCCCAATCCTCCAACGCCAAAACCACGCTCCAGGCGTGGAACTCCCAGGCGCCCTATCTGGAGGCACTCGCCCAGGCAGGCGACAAGGCATACGAGGCATATCTCAAGCAACGCAAGGACTACGAGACCTCGCCGGGCTTCTACATGGACTGCGCAGACGCGCTCGCAAAGGCCGGCCAGAAGGACCTTGCAGTCCGCGTGCTGACCAATCTGGCGGAAATCGAACTGGAGAACAAGGCGCTCCTGCGCATTCTGGGCTACAAGCTGCGCTTCCTCGGTGAACTGCCGCTGGCGGAAGCGGTCTTCCGAAGGGTGGTCACAATGGCGCAGGAGGAACCACAGTCCTACCGCGACCTCGCGCTGACGCTCGACGACGAGGAGAAATTCCAGGAGGCCGTGGACACCATGATGACCATCGTCAACTTCAAGTTCGACTCGCGCTTCCCGGAAATCGAGGCCATCGCCCTCACCGAAATCAACCGCATCATCGCACGCGCCGAACGCAAGGGCATCAAAATCCAGAACGTGGATGAACAATACCGTCGCCTCATCGACACCGACATCCGCATCGTCCTCAACTGGGACGCGGACATGATGGACATCGACCTCTGGACCACCGACCCGTTCAACGTCAAATGCTACTACGGCTACCGCCTCACGCCCACAGGCGGACGCAACTCCTGCGACTTCACCCAGGGATATGGTCCGGAAGAGTTTATGATTCGGGAAGCCCTCAAGGGCGAATACAAGATCGAAGCAAACTACTTCGGCTCCCACTCGCAGAAAGTACTCGGTCCCGTCACCCTCTACACCGAGGTCTATACCAACTACGGACGGCCCGATGAGAAACGCGAGGTCCTCACCTGCCGGCTGGCGTACAACAAGGAAGTCGTGTTCATCGGCTCCATCACGAGCGACGGCGCGGTGCGCGCTCCGCACCACGACGCGCCATTCGACTACCAGGTGAAGAAGGGTGACACCTTGGAATCCATCGCCAAAGAACAACTCGGCGACGCTTCCCGCGTGGATGACATTCTGGCATTGAATCCACAACTCTCGCCCGACCAAAAACTGAAGGTCGGTGCCATCATCAAACTCCCGCCCACGAAATAAAAGAATTACACTTTATTCCCCCAGAGGGCACCTTAATAGCCGCGAAGCGGCGAGCGCACGCAAGTGCGCGACCATGCGTAACCGCTTGCAAGCGCCTGAAAGTCACGCAGCTGGCGGGGAGACACCACCAGAATCCTGCGCCGGGACGCCGTCGGGTACACTCCCCATGTGCCCCCAACAACTTATCGTCAACCCTTCCCCTTGTCGCAGTTCTTGACCGTCACGGCGAGCGCGAAGCCCATGGCAACTACGGCGAGTCCGATGGTGAGATATAGCGCCAATCTTGGAACTCCGCCGGACTTTGTCTGCGGGACGATTGGCTCGCCGACAAGTTTGCCAGGACGAAGCACTTGGACATTCAAGGCATCGCCTCCCAATGCGAGAATGGAGGCGACATCATAGACAGGCTCGGCAGAGTCAGGCACCGCCGAAAGTCGAATCGGGAACTGTTCTGGCGAAGCGAGGAACTTCAGACGATAAGCTGGCAGGGTCACATAGACCTCCTTGAGATGCAACGGCGGGCTGTCATGGTCCTCTAAAGTGACCATCAGGCTTCCCTCAGTCATTGCAGAGAGCGTGAGCGTGGTCTCCTCGAACAAGCCACCGATATTCAGTCGACGCAGCACACCCCCGCCGACTTTACGGGTTTCCTGCGGAAGGAGGTTCTCCACCACTGCACGCCGACTGAAGTTCTCCTCCTCGAAGACGAAACGCAGACCCGAAACCGGAGTGACGCCCGGAGTGATGACATAGCGGCTGACGCCATTGTCGGTCCCCCGCGCCTCGAAGGGGACGGACAACTCCTGCCAGACCGGCATCTTACCGTCCTCCCGCAGTTGTTCGCTCCACAATTCAAGACTCTTGGCGTTGAATGGCTGGTCCACGATGGTCATTTCGGCGCGGGTGCTTTCACGGCCGTCGTTCTTACGTGTCACCGAAAGGGAGCGCAGTGCGTTTCTCCGTTCGAAACTTGCGGCGGAGAGGAGGAGCCGGAACTGGCGACAATCGCCAGGGGAGAATTTGAGTTCGAGATTGCGCGCGTCGATATTGTCCGTGCTGTCGAAGATGAATCCGTCGGTGATGAGTGCGCGTTCCGCGCCGTCCGCCGCCTTGCCCCAGAGTTGGACCTGCTGTTCGAAATTGCGCAAGGTGGTCTTGAAGAGCAGGAAGACCGTATCTGGCAGCGCGGCGTCGGGTGCGACGGAGAAGGCGATTTCCAGCGTGCCGTCATCGGGTTTGCGAACCTGTTGGATGGTGAGTGGCGTCTGCGTCCTGACCTTCGAGAGTCGCTTTGTACTGGCTTGTTCCCGCGCCCACGGAATGACCTCCCCTTTTGCATCGTGGAGACGCAGCCAGGCGGCATGCCCGCCCAGGTCGCGGAGACACTCGCCCGAGAGTTCGATGGCAAGCACCTTTCCGCCGACCGCTCCCTCCGGCAAATCAATGGTGTATTCGCCGCCGACCACGGCAACAGCCGTCGCCACGCAGAACAAGAAAATGGTCCGAATCATCATTTCTCCTTCCCCTTTTCGTTGGAATTGGAGTTCCGCCAGAATTTCAGGTAAACGAACGCAGCGCCCATCAGCAGCACGCCAGCCACGAAGAACGCCATCACCCGATAGAGTGCATCCAGGTGGCTCATGTCAAAGAGGAAAACCTTGCAGACCACGACCGTGAACAGCCCGAGGCCGAGGTATCGCAGACAGCGGTTGGCTTTCTTCAGTCCCCGGAACACCAGCACAAATGCGAAAATCGCCCAGAGGACGGAGATACCGCCGCCGGTGAGACCCGGCAGTTTGTATTTGATGATCATGCCCCATTCGCGCGTCAGATGCACGAAGAGCAGAACGGGCCAGGCAATTCGGCAAGTGAGTTCAAGAATTCGCTCCAGCCGTCCCTGAGGCATTCTTCGTGCGCAGATTACGAATCCCATCACGAGGACGGCCGTGTTGGCGAGCGCCCCGAAGCAGTGTCCCCATAGGAACTCCGGTGCGCCCCAGCGCCAGAAGACCGGATTACAGAAGTCGATGATGCCACGCAAGATGATACCGCCCAGCAGGATGGCCAGGAAGATCTGCCACCATCCGGCGAGGCGTTTCCGCAACATCGCCAGTGCCGCCAGGCATCCTCCGACCCAGACCAGGTTAATGCCGGTCAGACAATAGATCCGATTGCCACGGAGACCGGCGCCGACCTCCAGCCGCAGGAAGAGGAACGACACCACAAAGGCCAGCCCCAGCAGTCCCCCGACCACCACTTCGCCCAACGAATTCACCCCAAGGTCCGCCAACGGCGAATCCTCGGGCACCGGCACCGCCTGACCGTCATTGGACCGCATGGTCAGCCTCGCGGCACCTGCCAGGCTCGCCACCGGCACCAGATACTGGAAGACACGAGAGACCACCCCCGTCCAGAAGGTCCCCTTCGGAGAGTCCGCCACGGTTTCATAGAGCCAGAAATCGCAACAGGCGAGATGCCCAAGAGTCATGGCATAAAGGATCCACGCGCAGTTCTTCAGCAGTTTGCTCTCCATCCGGTGGCCGAGCCAGAGCATCATGAATGCCTGCATCGACCAGGCGGCCGCCAGCCATTTTCCGGAGAGGACGACAGGGAAGGTCAAAGCGAGGTAGAATCCGGACAACGCGCAGAAAATCAGCAGCAGGGTTCGCAGCACCGCGTCCCGTCGTCGGCTAAGGATGGCAGCATGGCTGAGGTAATATGCGGCAAGACCAAGCGTGAGCGGTGCGAAGAAAATCTTATCGCCTTGATTCACAGTGGCAATTGCGCGCCATGACAGCCCGAAGAAGATTGCGCTATTGCCCAGCAGTCCGAAAATCTCCAGCGCGGTCGCGGGAACGCTCCGGCGGACATTGTGGATGAAGACCGTGGTGGAGAAAAGCACGAAGAAGAGGACAAGTGAAATCTGGCAGACTGCGAAATCCGCCTGGGTGTAGTGCGCGTTGATGGCCAATGCGAATATCCCGTAGGTGAATAGCATCGCCAGCCAAGAAAGTTGGAGCCAGTTGCGACGGCTCGCAAGCCATAGCACTCCGACGCCAAGGAGAACCAGATAGGCCGCCAGACCCGGAAAGTTCTTGGCGCCGGTGTTGAGCAGCAACGGCGTCGCGTAGCCGCCAATCATCGCCACCATCGCGACGGAGATGGAGTTCAGCCGGTCCGCGAGAACCCCCGCCGTAACCGTCGTGAGGCACATGACGGCACCACCAATCGGCGCCGGCACAAGATGATACATGGAGGTCATGGCAAAACTGCTGAAATAGAATATCCCGAGACTGATGCCACACAGCGCCTGGCCCATGCTCCAGTAGCGCTGACGCATGCGACGGCTCAGTCCCGCCCAAAGCACCACTGCGCCTGCGAGGTAGGAGAGCGCGACTCGGCCCGACGGAGCCAGAATCCCGCGGTCGATGGAGAGTTTGAGCAGGAAGGCGGAAGTGAATAGGATGACCAGGATGCCACAACGCAACAGCCATGTCGTCGCCAAGAGTTTTTCGACGGACTCGCCCTCGGTGACGCCCTCCGCACGACCATACACAAACCAGTTCTGCAACATCTGAAGACGGCGCTGAAGCGCAGTCGGCTCGCGTGGCACTTCGGGTTCCGTTTCGGCGACAGTGGCCGGAGGTTCCTCGGCTTGTTCGGCAGGCGGCTCCGGTGTTGTCAACGGGATGGCCTCCGCCACTTCCGCGACGGCCTCGGAAGACTCCGCAACTGGCTCGGACACTGGCTCGGGCGGTGGTGCCGACGGCGGCTCGGGCACGGCTTCAGCGACAATCGGCGACGGCTCTGGCGTCTCAATTGGCGGAGAAGGCGGTGCTTCAGTGACCGACGGGGTATAGATTGCGGCCTCCGGCACCGATTCGGATACGGTTGCCGATGCGGCGGCTTCTGGAGTCTGCGCCGGTTGCTCCTCTTTCGCAACCGAAATCGCCTTGCCAGACGCCAGTGCCTCGGCGACCCGCTTCACGGTATCTTCCATCCTCGACAAGGATGTAGTCAGGCTGAAAATGCTAATCAGCAACACAATGAGCACAATGACAAGTACAATGGCCCAAAGGATAACCAATCCGATGATCAGCTCTTCCATTTTACTCCTTTTGTCATGAGAATGCTAGACAATAATCAACAGCCTGCCAAGCAGAGAATATCGATACTATAGCATATAAAACGAGATTTATACGGGATTTAGACACTTTCGACTAGCCACGCTAGCCATTCTAGCCACGCAAGCAAGACTGTCGCTCGAATGTCGTTTCCATTCCAAGCCTATTTCTCGGAGGGGTTTGAAATCCCTTCCAAGGGGATACGCTTCATTCCCGAGCGGTTGCTTTTGGGGAGTTCGAGAAGTGGCTTGGAATCGTCGTCTCGCCCGACCACAAAGACTCCGGTAACGAGCTGTTCGCAGTAGTAAACCGACGACTCCGTATCATCGAAGTTGGTGAAAAAGCTCAACCGGAAAGTGCCGTTGTCTTTCAGGCGCTGATAGTTCACGAGCCAGTCGCCCCCTAGATATGTCCGCCAATATCGGGTCGCCATTGGATATCTGGTGACCAATGCGGCATCCGCCTCTTCGATTCTCCGTCTCAGACGCGTCCAGCGCCACCGGCTACTGGGATCGTAGAGGACGGTAAGCTGGCGGACATCGCATTTCTCCGCAATCCGCGTTGCCCCCTGCGGAAAGGGCGACGTGGTCGGCATCAGCATCTCCGCCACCTTGAGCATCCCCAGGCTTTCCAGGCTATTGGCCATCATCGCGCCGTCTGCGGCACCACCGGGCAACAGCACCCTCGGCTCGCGGTCTTCCTCCAGAAGCGCGACGGCAGGGATGTCGCCAGTGTTTCCCCAACAGACCAGCAGTTCCGCTGACCGAAGAATTCCAGACAACAGAAGACCAACGACAAGCGCCACGCGGAGAAACCGTGAATTTGCTTTGGGATGACTGGAACGCATTGTGCCACAGGAGGACGCCATCAGCCTCCTCAGAACTGTCGGACCAGCCCGACCACGTTGCCCTGGACCTTCAGCGCATCCAGTTCCACGAACTTCGATTGGAAATCCGGGTTTGCGGGACGCAGTTCCCACATGCCTTTCGTCAAGTAAATGTATTTCACCGTGACGGCATCATCCAACAACGCGATCACCACGTCGCCGGCCTTCACAGAGTCGGTCTTCTGGGCAATCAGCACATCGCCATCCAAGATGCCAGCATCTCGCATGCTTTCGCCATGCACTTTGACCGCAAAGAGCTTGGCGCCGGACTCGATTCTGCGGGATAGCAGACTGGGGTCCAAGGTGATATAGCGCTCGATATGCTCTTCGGTCTCGCCGGGAACACCAGCCGAGATGCGTCCCAGCAACGGGATGGAGAGGTTCATCGAGAAGTGATGCATGTTCTGCATGCCCGGCAGGGAGATGCTGCGTGCCTTGGAGCTGCGGTTCAGCAGACCTTTGCGTTGCAGGGCGCGGACATGGGCGAAGGCGGTCGCAGCGGTGACTCCAAAATGCGTGCTGATTTCATTGATGGTGGGCGCCATCCCCTCGCTACGCCCAAACTCGTTGATGAAATCCAGAATCATCTTCTGTTTGTCGGTAAGGCCTTTCATAGAGTCTCCTATTGAAGTTGGTATGATGAAAAAAACTTGTGGCTTTTATTTGAATTTGGCTGAATTTTCCATTATGGACAGCCCGTCGCTAGTCAAATCACGGAAATTAACTTCATTGGGATTTGCCATTAATTTAGCAGCAATTGAAAATTTGTCAAATCAAAATTAGCATTATTTTTAAATTATTTGGCCATGTTCCCCAACGGGGCACAGAATCAAGGATCTTCAGCCGCGAAACGACGGGCGCACAGACGTGCGCGACCAGATAGGGAGGTATGCCCCCACCCCCTACGATAGTAATGTAATGCGGTTTTCGACCGGTTGCAAGTCCGATGGCGGGAAAGGAAACGGAATCTTAGTTTTCCTATGATTTTTGCCTTTGGATAGTGGTTATACCAGACAGCAGTGAAACTGAAAGTAGAGTTTACGCAGTTTGGCACCTTATTGAAAGCCAAAGATTTGGGGAAACAACTGGGGGAATAAAGCGAAGATTTGGAGAACAACTGGCGTTTCCCCTGTTTTCAACCGGATAGCAGTAGATTTGACAGGGAGGTACCGCGTTGCCTTAAATCGTCTCTAGCGGGTGGCAAGTCGCTGTTTCCGATATACATTATGGAAAACATCGCCATGAAGCAACTCCTTCGCAAACTATTCTGCTGGGACGCGCCAGCGCAGGGCGCGTTCCTCGCGCTGACCGTCTTCTTCGTCGCCTCTTCCCTGTGGTTCACGTTTTTCCTGCTGTGGCGGCCGAGCGACGTATTTGACCATCTCCAACTTTCCGTCATGGACGTGAAGCCCCTTGGAGATGTGCTGGCGTGGACAGGCGGAGAGTTGCTGATTGCGCTCTATTCTCTGACGGTTTTCCTCCGCGCAATCTGGCTTCTGGCTAAAAACTGCCACCGACATCGCGGATACCTTCCTCTGATATGCGCCCTGACCGCAATGTTACTATGGCTGTGCGCCTGGTTGTTCTGCCTTTCCCCGTTCCCCTATTTACTTCGACTCCTTGTATCTTATGGGGAGCCTGCTCGTTTCTCCCCAGGAAGATTGATGACATTATTCGGTCTTTCACCAGAACGGTGGTGGCTCAGTTATCTCGCCGCCGTGCTATGCATGGCGCTTGGTGGTTTCTTCACGGTGGTGGCTGTGGCGAGAGGAACAGGCGCCTCGTTGCGCCACGCCGTCAGCAAGACCGCTCTGGCACTGTGGGGAGTGTTCTGGATCACCTACATCGTGCTTCTGGGACTGGCGCTGGCGCAGAGCCATCAGGTTTCGCAGATTCATTCCATGGTCCAAAAGCGCTTCGGCCATCCTCTGTCTATCGAGGGGCTGAAGGAATATTATCAGAAGGAAGGCGCCCCGGACGACGGCTTCTGGAAGCATCTGCAGGGCATCATGGGGCAACTGCCCTCGGAACTTTTCATAGGAGACAGCCTTGTCCGTTGGAGCAGCCGAGGGGTTCCCGACCGACTGACACCGGATTTCCTGACCGCCTTTGAAGACTATTGCGCGGACAACAGCGCACCGCTTCAGGAGGCCGAAAAATGCTTCGACGCAATTCCGCCCATGCACGAACTCGACCTTTCTGGTTCTTTGCAGTTCGTCCCTTGCAGACAATTCGCGACTCTGGAGATGGGCCGTCTCTGCGTGTTCCTGCATCGGCAGGACAAGGACGAGGCATTGCGCGCCTACCAGCGCATCGCCCACTGCGCCAGTCATCTGCAACGCGAGCCATTCCTGATTGGCAGCCTGGTCTGGCTGAATGTCGAGAACCTCCGCCTGACCGCCGTGGAACGTCTGCTGGAGTCGCGTCTGCTGACGGAGGAGGAGTTGCAACGGATTGCCTCGGATTTGACCACGCTGGAGGAGCGGATATCGGAGAACCACTGTCAGGCAATGTTCACAGAGGCTGTATTCGGGCAGGAAGCCCTGCGGGACCTGGAAACGGGGAAGGCCCCCGGCTCCGTCCTCGCCTTCGGCGACCTGCGCTTCTTCTTCCCGCAGTTTTGGCTTCTGGCCGCCAGCGACAAGGCGTTTATCCTGCTACAATATCTGGCGAAGGATTTCACCCAGATGGAGGACCCGCCGCCACAGAGCGCAAACATCCTCAGCAAGTCATTGCTTCTCGTCATTAAACCCTCTGGGAACAAGTTCCGGGAACTGACGGCGCGGGTGCTGGCGATGCAGGCTCTGCTGCGGGCGGAAGAATATCGCCGCGTGCATGGCGACTTCCCTGAGATGCTGTCGGATTTGCCGACCGACCCATTCACGGGCAAGCCGATGCAATATCGATATGGGATCGCCGAAATCTCCGAATATGTGCTTCAGGACTCCGCATCGCCTTGGGAAGACATCAAGATGTACGAAATAGGGCAGGAAGTCAGGCAGGCAAAGGTCGTCCAGATCTGGAGCATCGGCCCCAACGGCGTTGACGATGGCGGAGTCGCCAACAGCCTTCTTGCCAAAGATGACGCCTGCGCCACCATCCGCCTAGAATGAGCTTCTCCTGTCGTGCGGAAAGAACGCGCTCTTCATTCATAACCATAGGATTGTCCATCTTAACGATATGATTCCCTTTCATTACCCCACTTACCAAGGAGACCTAGTGGCATGACAAAGACGCCAATCAGCCTGATCATCGACGATGGCGCGCCCATCAACCTCTACTACTTCCACGACCTGGCACGCCGTCATGAGCTGCTGGTGCCTGTCGAGCAGGTGATGCGCTTCGGTGAAATCTGCGGGAGATATGGTGTGCGAGGCAAGTTCTCGGTCGTGCCGATGCCCGCGTGCATGGGCCGCATCGACCAGGAGCTGAGCCATTGCCCCCAGGAGCATCTCGTCCGCTTCCTCGACGCGGTGCGTCAGCGGGTGGCTCCGCATTTCTCAATCACCCCGGAGATTCTCACCCACTTCTGCGCCTACGACCTACGACGTCAGCAATTCACGCGCATCATGGAGGACGAATACATCGGCCGTTGCGACGCGGAGGAGATCGCCGACTACGTGAGCCTCGCCATTGAGATCCTCTGCAACGTCAACCTGGAACCTGACGGCGTGACCTCGCCTTGGATGACCGGCAGCGACAACGAGCAGAACTACGCGCAGGGCATCGGCATGGCGTTCCGGCGCACCCTCGGCCGAGACCGGTCATTCTACTTTTTGCACCACCGGCCGGAGCTGATGGCACCAAAGGTGATGTGCCACTCCGCCGAGACCGGCACCGTCATCTCCATTCCGCGAACCATCCCCGACCTCTTCTGGCCAGGCAACACCCCTGGAAATGACCAGACAGTCCTCCAGGAAATCCGCCAGGGCATCGACAACGCCCTCAGCGCGGACGGCAAGAGCGGTGAAATCCCGCAACAGCTTGAGGAAGGCAACCCCATTGTACTCGTCACGCATTGGACAAGCCTCTTTTCGGATGGACGCTTCTATGGTCTTGACGGCTTCGAGTGCCTGATCGAGCGCATCCACCGTCACCTCGGTGGTCAGATTGAATGGCTGACCTTCCGCGAGTTTGCGGAGCTGGCCTGAGCGGAGCGCCTCTGCAAATTCCTGCCTGACTACAGCAACGGAACCATATACATAAACAACTAGAAGCCCTGGAAGCCCTGGAAACTCTAGTTCCTCTAGAATTTCTAGAACCGCCTTTTGTGGAGGTGTGGAAAAATCTCAATTTTGTGCATGATATATGCTATAACTCTTTTATTTTTAAAATAATAATCTATAATTTTAAAGACATCTTGAACTCAACCGGCTGGCATTGGATTGGAAACACGACGTCATCACTTTTCCATCGCCCTACTATGCCCATCTCTTGTGAACGGCGTAACTTGCAGCACCGACGAACCAGCGGCTCAAGGCATAACATACAAACACGGGAAACGGAGGGCAATGCATACCACAAAATTGCGGAATTTCAAAATGCGATTTTGAATTTCCGCATAAAATAGGGAATTGCGCGTCTGCCGTGGCGAGGCAGCTACTCCAGCCGAAAGACCGCCGTCTCGCCGCATTGCAGGTTCAGGGGGATTTCCGTCGCCTCAAAGGCTGGGGCGGAGGGAAACAGCGGGGTGATCTGACGCCGCCGTGGCAATTTCAGATGCTGAGTCCCTGATTGCCTCGCATGCAAGGCAATCAGATTCTGCGAGACATAGACCGCGTGCCCCTCGGCGTTGTAGCAATGGATGCCGTGCGAAACGCAGAAGTCGCGGACGGGGCATGGGTCATCGGAGCAATTCCCTTCGGCAAACTCCAGATAGGGGACGCCGTGATTGTTGCACCATTCCAGCGCGGCGCAAACGCCATCGGTCGGCGCAGGCACAATGAAGCCCACCATGCGGTAGCGGTCAGCCACCTCGCGGAAGTCCGAGAGTTCATAGAGGTCCCAGGGGATGCCAGAGTGCAGAAGCGCCATTCGTGTGAGGTGGGGGACTGCCGAACGATGGAGTGGGTCGTCGAAATTGGCGTAGCACTTCTCGTCAATGAACGCCGCGCACTCCGCCACGCCAGGATGCCTATTTTTATTCATAAATACTTGTGATTCAATAAGATATGACTTTAATTCCGCCATTATCCTTGAACTCTCGAACCATCCTCCCCACATATCGAACCACCAACTGCCGACGCCGAGGGCGATTTGCTGCGCGAAGTTCATCCGCAGGGCATTGAGGGTGGCCTGTTCGGAAGGCAATGGCTGCCAGATGGGTTCGGTGTAGGCGTCAGGGGAACAGGCTTCTGGGAGCGCATCGCGGAAGAGTCCGGTGAGATGGGTGCGGGTGTCGAACTCGAAGAAGTAGAGTTTGCCGTGATGTTGGATGGAGGCGATGGTGGTCATCGTGGGCCAGCCCAATTCGGGCTTGAGCCGTGCCGAGTAGGAGGACGGCGAACAGAGAAAGTCGATGTCGGGGCACCGCAGGATGCGTGAGAGCGCATGGTGGATGCTCGCCCAGAAAGGGCACTCCAGGAGGTATCCGTAGAAGGTCCCGACCACCAGCCGATGGTCGGTCAGTTCCTTGACGGTGTGCGCCAACTCCATCACGGCCTCGGCGTTGGAGACGCTGAGGAAACGGCGGTAGGCCACTGCGGACTGGTCGTGGGACGAAGCGAGCGCGAAGGCCTGTCGCGAGGCGGGTCCCTGTCCGCCCGCCAGGTCGGTGGAGAGCCACTCCTCGGTGTTGCCGCCAGCGACTTGCCAGCCGATGAGGTGGTCGCGGAAAGGCGTGGTGCGAACATGCTCGAAGAATTTCCGGAGGGCTCGCTTGGCGGCCTCCCGCCAGACACGCGAGGAGACACAGAAACGACGCGGACCACCATGGTGGCCGATGTCGTTGCATTCGTCGGGGTTTTCCTCCTCCCACCAGGCGGGCGGGGAGACATTGAGACGCGGGAAGATAAGCGCGTCGGGTACGGCATCCAGAATGCGTGTGATGGCCTCGTCGAAATATTCGTAATGCGGCTCGCCTTTGACCTCGAAGATGCCGTGACGCATCGCGGCGGCGCGGTTCAGGGCGTTGATGGGGCGGTCCCCGAAGCACACCGAGCAGGAGAAGAGGCGATAGCCTGCGTCACCAAAACTGCGGTAGCAGGCGGCATGGTCCACATAGGTGATATACGCCATCGTGGGCAGCGGTCGGCCGTTCACGAAGAGCGTCGGCACGCCGTGGTGGCTCTGAATCGCGGAGGTCGGGGGCATGCAGTCAGACGATACGGAAGAATCTTCGTGCATTGGCGGTGGTGAGTCGCGCCAGTTCCTCCAGCGGAAGACCGCGTTCCTCGGCGATGCGCTGGGCAATCAGCGGGATATGCTTTGAGGCGTTGGGCTGACCGCGGAAGGGCACGGGCGCCAGATAGGGCGCGTCGGTCTCCAGCACCAGCCGGTCAAGAGGCACAAGCCGCAGAGTCTCGCGGATGTTCTCTGCCTTCTTGAAGGTGACCATCCCGTTGTAGGAGAATATCGTATTGAGTTTCAGCCACTGCTCCAGTTCGGCGGGACCATCGGCGAAACTGTGGATCTGGAGGGGGTGGTCGGCGGGAAGGCACTCGCGAACCAATGCGTGGCAGCGGTCGAATGCTTCGCGAGAGTGGATGACCACGGGGGTGCCAGTTTCGGCAGCCAGGTGCAACTGGTCGCGGAGGGCCTGCTCCTGGATGGCGGCGGGCGCGGAGTCCGCGTAGTGATTGTCCAGACCGATTTCGCCGATGGCAACAACATGTGGGGCAGCGAGCCATGCCCGCAGTTGCGGGATGGCGACGGCGGCATCGTAGTCCTGCACCTCCAGCGGGTGAATGCCGATGGAGGTATAGACGCCGGCGTGGGTGGCGGCGAGAGCGAGGTTCTGCGGACAGTCCCGCAGAGAGGTGCCCGCCAGCAGGAGGCCGGTCACCTGCGCTTCGGCCGCCTCGCGGATAAGCACTTCGGCCTCATCGTCGGTGCAGTCGTCGGGAAGATGGGTGTGGGTATCGAAGTACAATGAGGAATGGGGAATGAGCAATGAGCAATGAGCAATGGGGGAGTTTCTGTGCGGCGTAGCGCGGGTCATCCGCTCTGCGCTTCGCTCAGCAGACGCGAAGCCAGTTCGACGCACTTCACGCAAGGGAAATGCGTGGTGCTTTTGATTTCCCGGCAGGTCAGCGCGCCTGCCTCGGTCTGGAACTGCGCCAAAATGTCAGCGTGCTTTTCCGGCGGAGCGATGCACAGCGCGGCGTGAAGTGCGCCACAGTGCCCGCCCGGGGCGCGGCCGCCTCCGCAAGCGGCCAATTCGGAGAGCAGGTCCTCGCGACCGGCGCCGATAGCGACCGACTGGGCACAGTTATAGGGATGACCAGGTGCGGAAAAGGCTTCAGTGGCGTTCATGGGCAAAGGACAACGCGCCCCCGTTCGGGGGGCGCTACAGGATGGGGTCTAGTGTTATTCCTCGTCGAAGGGTCGGGCGGAGGAGAACGACGACAGGTCGTAGTGGATTTCGGCGGAGGGCATCTTCAGGCGGTCGAGAGCCACGCCGCTCTCCTGGAAGAATTGCTCCGCCAGGGAGTCGTGGTAGTCGGAGAAGATGACCACGCGCACAATGCCCACGGCGATGAGCGCCTTGGCGCAGGCGGTGCACGGCAGGTTGGTCACGTAGGCGGTGGCGCCAGCGAGCGCCTGCCCGTGGCGGGCCGCCTGGCAGATGGCGTTGATCTCCGCGTGGTTGGTTCGCACGCAGTGGTTGTCCACCACCAGGCAGCCGACGTCATAGCAGTGCGGGGTTCCAGGCAAGGAGCCGTTGTAGCCGGTGGAGAGGACATGGTTGTCCTTCACCAGCACGCATCCGCAGTGCATCCGGGGGCACGTGGCGCGTTCCGAGGCCAGCATCGCCAGCTTCAGAAAATAGGTGTCCCAGTCCGGACGCCATGCGGGTGCGTGGGCGGCCTTGCGTTCGATGTGGGGTTCACTGCCCATGGAATCAATCGAAGATATCTTCGTCCTCGACCTCTTTTTTAAGGTCGGAGGAAATCCAGATTTTTTCTTTGAGCTGCGGGTCGGCCTGCATCGAGCGGTCCTGGAGGCGTTCCAGATAGCGCCGCATCTGCTTGTCCAGCTTCTCGGCGACGGCGGAGATTGCCACAGGCACGCTGTCCGCAATCGAAGAGGCGTTGAAGGAGACATTTTTTCCAGTAAGGGCGGCCTCTGCCTTGGCCTGGCCGTGTTCGGCGGAGAGGACCATCCGCAGGCTGTTGAGCTTCGCATAGTCCGCCGCAAACTGATCGGCAAATTTCTGCGCAAGGGCACGGTCGGTGTCTTCAATTTCCAGATGTTTACCGGAGAGGATGAGTTCCATTATGTTACCTCCTGGTTCGGGCTGGGACGGATTCGAGAGCCTCCGGGGGGCCGTCCCACCGCCCCGGAGAGAGAAAATCACAATTAACTTAACATGTTTATATTCAGCAAGTTATGGATTAAAACTTGGCCCCAGATAGACCTTCCGCGCATTTTCATCGTTCACGAGGCCTTCGCCAGTGCCGGAGAAGACGATTTTTCCGGCGCAGATGAGGTACGCGCGGTCCACGATGGCAAGCGTCTCGCGGACATTGTGGTCGGTGATGAGGATTCCGAGTCCGCGGTCGCGGAGCATCGCGATGATCTTCTGGACCTCGAAGACATTCATGGGGTCCACGCCGCCGAATGGCTCGTCAAGCATGATGAAATCGGGCGAGGTCGCCAGTGCGCGGGTGATTTCCAGGCGGCGGCGTTCTCCGCCGGAGAGGGTGAGCGCCTTCTGGTCGGCAAGATGGGTGAGCTGGAGTTCGTTGAGCAGTTCCTCCAGGCGCTCTTTGCGCTGGGCGGAAGTGAGATCCAGCGTCTCCAGCACCGCCAGCACATTTTCCTTGACGGTGAGCTTGCGGAAAATCGACGGCTCCTGCGCAAGATAGCCCATCCCAAGGCGGGCGCGGCGATACATGGGCAGGTGCGAGACATCCTCGCCGCGGAAGGCGATGGTACCCGCATCCGGAGCAATCATCCCGACAATCATGTAGAAGGAGGTCGTCTTGCCGGCGCCATTGGGTCCCAGGAGACCAACGACCTCGCCGGCGTTCACGGTCAGCGAAACGCCATCCACGACGCGACGACCGCCATAGGCCTTGAGCAGCCCCTCGGCTTTGAGGAGTTCTTGGTTCATTAAAAGTTAGAGGTTAGAGGTGAGAGGTACTGCTGGCGCCCCGCCAGCAGAGAGGTTAGAGGTTAGA
>JAFZWH010000129.1 GCA_017617415.1 Victivallales bacterium
GCCTCGGCGGTCTCGCGGCAAAGCAGCGCATATTCGGCGGGGTCGCACTTGAAGCGCCAGGCATAGGGACAGTCCGGCTCGTTCCAGACCTCCCACCAGGTCACGCGGCCGGCGAAGTGCCGCACGGTGGCGGCGACGTACGCCTTCCAGGCGGAGAGCTGCTCCGGAGTCTCCACGGGCGGGCAGCCCAGTCCCCAGAAGCGCGTCGCGGCCTCCGCGTCGTAGAGCGCGTTGCCGTAGCACAGGCACACCCACGGGACCAGCTCGCGCGAGCGCAGGTTGTCCACGATGGCGTCCAGCCATCCCCAGTCGTAGACGCCCTTCCGCTGTTCGGTGCGGGCCCAGCCCGACTGGACGCGGATCCACTTCACGCCCAGCGCACCGACCTTGTCGTAAGCCTTCGCGGGGTCGAAGACGCCCCGGTCCAGCTTCTCGAAGCCCAGGCCGATGCGCGAATGGCCGATGGCGGAGGACGGGATGGCGGGGACGCTCCCGATGCGCTTTTCTCTATGGAACATGGAAAAATCCTTAGGATAAAAGTTACTTCACACTTTGCTATTTGAAATAATATAATTTGCTCAAAAGCCGATGCCGAACAGCGGTGAACCACCGTATTCGGCACCGGCTTGAATGTCACCCCCGCCGCATCAGGCGCAGCGGGGCGTCCGTAGGATTAGAGTCCGAATGCGGGCTTGATGGCATAGCCCTGCCAGCCGTACTGACGCAGAGTGCTTCCGTCGGCAGATGCCCCATGGCCATCCGCGAAGACCAGGTTCGCGGCACCGGCGTGACGGCGATAGAGGACTTCCGTGGCATTACCCTGATTATCCCTGGTACGATGAATCATATAGGACTGGGCCCCCTCGTTTTCATCCTGGCTGTCCGCCAGGAGAGTGCACTCCGAGGCGTCCTTCATCGACTTCGGGTTCTGGACGTCAAACTCGACCGTAACAAGGTTGCTGGGATAGGCCTTGTGGTAGTTGTTGTCAGTATGCTTGAATCTGGCATAGGGGCGGCCGGAGAAGCGCCAGGCGCAGTCGTAGGACTGTTCAAAGGCCCACATGCCATAGCTGGTGAGGCAGTTCTCCATGCTTTGGCCTTCTTCAATGCCAGGGGAGAGCGCCCTGGTATCTTTAACATCGCCGCTGGGGCAGGCGGCCACGCCCATCTTGCCGATGGGCATGACCAAATATTCATTCCAGACCAGCGTCCGCAGCCAGCTGCGGCTGCCATCAAACAGCACGCTCGGAGTCCACATGTCGTTGTCGTTCATGTAGATGTTGAACGTAACGCCCATGTTCTTGAGGTTGCTCAGGCAGGTGACGGCGCGGGCCTTCTCACGCGCCTTGGAGAGCGCGGGCAGCAGCATTCCAGCCAGAATCGCGATGATCGCGATCACGACCAGCAGTTCAATCAGAGTGAAGGATTTTTTCATTTTTTGGAGTTCCTCTTGGTTTGAGTTTGAGGTGAAACGGAAAAACAACAAAAAAACAAAGTTGTAGTGCAACTTTTGGATGTATAGACGAAACATCAAGTCCCGTCATATCACTAATTATAGTCCGTTTTTATTGCCTAATCAAGTCAAGTGTGTAATTTCACGCAAAATAGCTGTAGGACAACTTTTAGAGAAAAGAGGGCATTTCACCCCCTCTGCCCGACTCGGGAATTATTATGTTAATACTTTATATGCAATAACTTATAATATATCAAACATGACAAGGAAGACTCCGGTGGTTTCCCCAACACCAAAGGGCTAATGCAAAACTCTCAGGATATTGTGGCGCCTGCCCGCCGACTGCGCACCCTAACGGGCGCTTGCGGGCAGTTGCGCACTTGAGTGCGCTCGTTGTTTCGTGGCGGGAAAAGCCTTGATTAGGCACCATTGGGGAAAACATCGCGTTGGATCTCAACCTTGAAGTTTTGAGTTTTTTAAAGTTGCACTTTCAAATTCTCAAAACTTTTCAGGGTAAATATGGATTTTATATCGTTGCCATGAGGCCGGGACGGCAGACGTCGGACGTCGGACGTCAAGCCGGGACGTCGGACGACAGACGGCGGACGGCAGGCCTTCAGGACCTCAGGACTCAGGTTCTGCCAGCCAGGACACCTACCTTCGGAGCCTTTACTTTCAAAAATGTGCAAAAAACTCCGAAATTTATTTTAAAAATGTGCATTTTTTGCTTGAAAACATTGTAAAAATGTGTAAATTATCTTCATTGACACATCTCATAGAATTGATTTTCAGACAGAAATGCACCGAAGCCTCGAAGCCAACCTAGTCACTTGGAAAGACGCTCCCTTTCGGAAGCCACTGATTCTCCGTGGCGCCCGTCAAGTCGGAAAGACTTGGCTTGTCAAGGACTTTGGGCGTCGTCATTTCAAACATGTCGCAGTCTGCAACCTGGACCGCGACGTGGAGTTGCGCGAGGCATTCCAGAACAAATCCCCCCAGCGAATCATCCCGTTGCTGGAGATGATCTTCGGCTATAAGTTCCTGCCCGGCGAGACATTGCTTTTTTTCGACGAAGTGCAGGATTGCCCCGAGGCGCTCAATTCCCTGAAATACTTCTTCGAGGAACGCCGCGATCTGCATGTGGTGGCCGCCGGCAGCCTGCTAGGAGTCTTGCTTGCCCGTCACTCCTACCCAGTGGGCACGGTGGACCTGCTGGATCTCTATCCACTGGACTTCGCGGAATATCTGGCCGCCATCGATCCCCTCCTGCACCAGTCGTTTTTACAACTTCCCCTGACGATGCCCACGCCGGAGTTCTTTCATCGGCGACTGCTGGATGCCTACCACAACTACTTGATTGTCGGCGGCATGCCAGAGTGCGTGGCGACCTGGGAGCGGACCCGCGACCCGGCGGCAGTCTATCAGGTCCAGAACACCCTGCTCAAATTCTACGAGGGAGACTTCGGAAAACACCTCGGAGAAATCGCGGCGGCAAAATGCCTCCTGATCTTCCGGAGCCTCCCGGGACAACTCGCCAAGGAAAATGAAAAATTCATCTTCGGCGCGGTGCGCAAGGGCGCCAGGGCGCGCGACCTGGAAGACGCCATCCGGTGGAATGTCAGCGCCGGACTCGTTTCCCAAGTGCACAACCTGACCAAAATCGAAAGCCCTCTGCGGGCCTTCCGCAACGATGACGCTTTCAAACTCTTTCTATTGGATGTCGGACTGCTCAAGACAATGGCCGGCGTTTCCAACAAGGCAATCGTGCTTTCGGGGGACTACCAATTCAAGGGACCGATGGCGGAAAACTATCTGCTCCAGCAACTGACCGGGAAACTGGAAGTCGAGCCATTCTACTTTGCCGATCAGGCCTCACGGGAAATCGACTTCATGCTCCAGGCTGGAACCGGGGTGATTCCCGTCGAAGTCAAAGGCGGACGGAACACCAAGGCCATCAGCCTGAAGAACTACCTCGCCAAGCGCCACCCGCCACTGGCACTTCGCCTCTCCGAACACAACGTCAGTCAAACTGGCGACCTCCTGGACTTGCCGCTCTATTTCGCGCCACGACTGCCAGAACTCCTAAAGAAGTTCTCCTGACAGGCAATGTTCCCAAAGGCTGAACTTCAGGCCTCAGGCAAAGGGCACATGGAACCTTAAACTTAGGGAATTATACCGTTGCCTTGCCATGAGGCCGGGACGTCGGACGACGGACGTCGGGCGTCAAGCCGGGACGTCGGACGACGGACGTCGGGCGTCCCGGCGATGGGATTTTCCCCTGCCTTGGACAAAGTCTCCTATCAACGAATTATATTCCGTCATGTACGATACCAACTCGAACTCCCCCAAAGAAAGCACTCCATGAATCCCACGTTGCAACTCGCGCACGACGAGGCGGAAAAGTACCACCTTGACGCCGAATTTGTCCAGGAAACCGCCCTGCCCTCCTTCGAGGTGCGACGAGTTGCCGGCCGGCTGGTGATCGCCGCGCCGACGCCGCTGGAGGCGCTCTACGGCGTGTATGAGTGCGCGGAGCGCTTCGGGGGCTACACCTTCTTCGAGCCGGGACGCGACCGCTTCGACGCCGCCCGCCGAGTGCCAGTCTGCGCTCCGGGCCTCCCCGATGAGACGCTGGTCCCCGCCCGCCAGCCACGCCTCAAGCGCCGTGGCTTCATCCAAGAGTTCCCCTTCAATTCGGAGACGCCCGCGCTCTTCGACTGGATGGCGAAGAACAAACTCAACTATCTGCTGGTGTGGATGAAATACTATGACGAACTCTCGGAGGAACTCAAGCAGAGTGCCGTCACGCGCGGCATCGAGATTGAAAGCGGGCACCACAACTTCGACTACTGGATTCCCGGCAAGGTCTATGGCAAGACGCACCCCGAGTTCTTCGCGGAAATCAACGGCAAACGCATCTCCCCCAGCGGAAATGCCGAACTCCTGCTGAGCGAGCAACTCTGCACCACGAATCCCGAACTCCGCGCCGAAATCGCCCGGCGGATGCTGGAGTACTGCGATGCGCACCCCGAGGTCCACACCATCTCGCTTGTGCCCAACGACGGCTTCGGGTGGTGCGAATGCGAAAACTGCTCCAAGTTTTACGACAAGAACGAGAAAGGCGATTTCTACAGCCTCTCGGAGCACGTCTATAAGGCGGACCGCATCTACCACGACATGGTGCGCGACATCGCCGCACGGGTGAACCGCGTGCGTCCAGATCTCCAAATCACGCTGGTGGCATACGTCAACTACTGCGCGCCATCTCCGGGTTTTACCCTGAATTCCGGCATGGCGGTCCACTTCGCCCCCTACTGGCGCTGCATCAACCACGAAATCAACGACCCGGAGTGCCCCATCAACTCCCATTACGCCGACGACCTGCGCAAGTGGTGCGCCGTGAAGCGCGGCGGCGAGGTCAATGTCTATGAATACTACATGGGCGTGAACTTCTACCTCTCGCTCCCGATGGTGCACTTCCACGAGATGTTCCATGAACTGCAATGGTATCAGGAAATCGGGGTGGACGGCATCCTCACCCAGTTCCACCTCCCGCACTGGAGCGTCTATGGCCTCAACTACTACCTGATGGGCAAGGCCGCACGGGGCGAATCCGAGACGGAGGCCATCGCCGACATATTCGAACGGCTCTTCGGGGCGGACGCCGCGCCGGCCCGGAAGTTCTACCGCAATATCAAGAAACTACTGCTCACCATGGGGAAATGCCACATCCCCTACCCCTATTCCCTCTTTCGGCGCACCACCCTCGCGGACTACCAGTCATTGCTTGCGCAGGCACAGAAACTCGCGGACAAGGCCCCGCAAGACCGCTTCCGGCGGGAACTGGTCGTCTGGATGGAATACCTCTGCCGCTTCAAGGCCTTCTTCGACCAGATGCACGCCAGAACCGCGACAGCCGAAGACGCGCATCGTATGCTGGAGTGGATCCATTCCCACCGCGACACCCGCGTCTTCGTGCACGAGCGCTTCGACTCCTACTTCCAGGCCATCGAGGAGGCCATCCGCACCGGTCGCGAATGGCTCCACTTCAATATTGACTGGGAGGACGACTATATCCGCCGCCACGTCAGCCTTCTGAAGTAGGCGGTATCCTTTAGATCAAATCATCCGTATTCCGGCGATGTCGCAATAGGCCTGAAGCAGTGGACGGATATCGCCGTAGGCGACGATGTAGTGCTGTCCCATGACCTTCGCCAGGAAGTCGTCCGCCGGGAAGTCGAATTTGACCTCGATGGAGGGCAGCTGCGGGGCGGGCGGGGCCCAGCCGGCCTCCTCCCAGGTCTCCGGCCGCACGGCGGTGCCGTGGGCGACGTGCAGGACCAACTCGCCGCCGACCTGCGCCAGACGCGAGATGGTGACTTCGCCGGTCCTGACTTTCGAGACATTCAGGAGACCCTCGCCGAAGGAGCCGAAGGCGTTGGGCATCACGGTGATCTTGCCGTCCACCGCGCAGCCGGGGACGTAGTCGGGCACGCCCATCAGCGCGGAAGAGCAGGTGAACTCGTAGAACTCCATGTAGGCCGGCGTCTTGCCAGTCAGGGACTTGACGATGAGCTGGGTGACGGTGCCGTAGGAGTCGTTCTCCGGCGTGGTGGGCAGGTCCACCAGGTCGTGCAGGAGCGTCATCGCGCCCGCCGGCGCGAATTTGAGGAGCTTCTTGACGCCATCGACGTCGCAGAAGGAGAATGCGTCGTAGCCGCGCTCCTCGATTTTGCGCTTGAAAGCGAGGGCGAGTCGCACGGAGTTCTCCACGGTGCCGGGCTGCGGTTCGCGAAGGAACTCCCACTCCTGGCGGATGTGCGCGGCCGCCGCGTCAATCTCGGCGGCAGGAATTTCCTTGACCAACGCCTCGATTTCCAGCAGGTCGAAGTGCTCGATTTCGGCGCCGACGACACGCTTGAGGAGATTTCCATCGTAGAGGGTGCCGAAGAGGCGCATGTCGCGGTAGCCGTTCATGCCGATGAAGGCGTGGCGCATTTTGGCGGAGGCAATGGCGGCCTTGAGGTAGATGGCGGCCTCGTCATAGCGTGGTGCGCTGTCCTTGAAATTGACCAGATATTTGAAGGTGCAGCCGTGTTCGGCGAGAGCGGCGCGCAGAGCGGTGGTGCCGGCCTGGTCGGCGGTGGTCACGAAGTGCCCGTTGGCACGCCAGCCGCTCAGTCCCCAGAGCAGAATGGGCTTATGGCGGAACTGCTCGACGATTTTCATCACCGCCCAGGAGGGAATCCAGCCAGCTACGCAGAGCACCAGCGCATCGAAATCCGCCTGGGCGAGTTCGTCGATGGCGCGCTGCGCCTGAAGGCCGTCTGGGTCGTCGCTGACGGGCGCGGTCTCGACAATGGCCAGGCCGCGTTTCCGCAACTCCTCTGCCGCCTGATGGCAACGGTCGTCAATGAACTCGCGGGGGGTGTTGACTTCACCGAAGCCGACGAAGCCGATTTGAGGCGTGGAGGATTTCTTCAGCATGATGTCTCCTTAGAAGGTTGGCAGAAGCAGGTTGTTCAAATTGCGGTAGCGCTGATACGCCGTGTCGTAGGCGTCGGCATTCTCGCCGGGAACGATGGTGTTGCGGGTGCGTACCATCGCGCGGGCGCCCTCGGCGGGACTCTGGAAATCGCCACAGGCGACGCGGGAGAGGATGGCGGCCCCCAAGGCGGTTGCCTCCTCGCAGGCGGTGACAGTCATCGGCGTGTGAAGCACATCCGCCATGATCTGCAACCACAGCGGACTCTTGGCGGCGCCGCCCAAAGCACGCACTTCAGAGATGGGACAGCCCATCGCACGGAGGACCTCGATGTTGTCCCGCAGCAGATATGCCACGGACTCCAGAATGGCACGCGCCCAATGCGCACGCTTATGCGCCAGCGTGACGCCGTAGGCGACGCCCCGCGCATTCGGATTGCAGACGGGCGATACCGCGCCCGCGCAGTGCGGCAATAGCACCAGCCCATCGCTGCCTGGGGGAACAAGGGCGGCTTCGCGCGTGAGGTCGTCGTAGGCGCGTCCCCCGGCGAACTCGTCACGGAAGTGCTTGAGGAGCATTCCTGCCGTGGGGGCCCAGGGCAGCAGCACGTAGCTTCCCTTGGCGAAGCCCAGGTAGGTGCTGATGCGGCGATCTTCGTCGTAGATGGGCTTGGGGAAGGACGCGCACAGCGCCAGCGAGCAGCCCGTGGTCTCGGAGATGACGCCTTCCTCCGTGCAGCCGGTGCCGAGATTGCCGCAGACATGGTCGATGGGCCCGCAGGTCACCACGGTTCCCGGCACGAGAGGACTGTCATTGGCAACGCAGGTTCCAGCGGGTTCGCCAGGCTCCTTGAGTTCGGGCAGTTGCTCCTCTGTGATGCCGAGGAAGTCCAAGATGGCACGGTCATATTCGCCTGTGCGGATGTCGAAATAGAGCGTGGAGGGCATCAGCCCGCGGCAGGTCACATACTTGCCGCAAAGTCGCGCGATGATGAAGTCCTCCACCATCAGAAATTTGGCGGCCTTCGCGAAGACCTCCGGCTCGTGGCTGCGCAACCAGAGGATTTTGGCGGCGGGCCAGCACGGGAGCATCTCCGTCTGACCGGACATCCGAAAGAGCGCCTCGTCCCCAAAGCGTTCCCGGAAGGCGGCGGCCTCTGCGTTGGCGCGGTTGTCCAGCCAGACGATTGCCTTGCGCAGTGGACGGCCGTCGGCCCCCACCGCAAGCAGCGTCTCGGCCTGACCAGTGACGCCCACGGCGGAAATCGCCTGCGGCGTCATGCCGGCCTTTGACAAGGCCTCCGCGATGGCGCTCTTGGTGGCCTCCCAGTAGCATTCGGCGTCCAATTCGACGAAGTCGGGTCTCGGCGTCTCCAATGTGTATTCGGTCAGGCCGACACCGAGGGCGGTGCCGTCCGCGTCGAAGAGCACCGCCTTGATGCCAGTGGTGCCGAGGTCAATGCCGAGAAAACAGGAATACATTGGGAATGAGGGGCTATGGGGGTGCGGGGGCGCAGCCCCCGTAGAATTGTAGGGCGTCAGTCGAAGTATGCGTTAAGTCGCTCGACAGCGATGTCGGCGAGCAGGAAGCCGCCGTCGGAGCCGACGGTGCCGTTGATGATCATTCCACCGTAGCCGGCGTAGCGTTCTGCGGCGGGCGACGGCAGATAGCCCGCGCCGATGCCACCGGAGAGCTGCACGATGAAGGTCTGGCGGGACTTGGTGCGGGCCTTGATGATCTGCCCGAAGAGCAGATAGAGTTCCCAGGGGCAGTTGACCATCGCGATGTCGCCGATGCGCAGCGTCTGCATCGGATAGCTGTAGGTGGGATGCTCGTTCTGGCTTTCATAGCGCTCGATGACCGCCTGCTCGTTCTTGATGAGCACGAAGTGCATCAGCTTGTCGTCGTAGGGACCAGGGCGGCCGGGAATCTTCTCGCGCTCATGGGTGACACGCGCGAAGTCGTCGAAAGCCTCCTGCTCACCCTGGATGGCCAGCAGCCGCGCCAGTTCCTTCTTCGAGGCGAGATACTGCTGGTAGGAGACGCGCCGCATCGGGAGCGTGCAGGTGGCGCAGTCGTGACGGAAGACGGGGTCGAAGTCGATCTTGCCTTCGGTCTGCGGGAAGGCCTCCTTCACGGCCTTTAGCACGCGGTTGGCGAGCACGGGCACGCCGTCCTCATGCCAGAAGTCCGGTTCGGTCTTGTAGGCGCGGGTCAGGTCACGGGGAGACTGGCAGCCGGCTGCGGAGATTTGGCAGAGGGTGTGGAACTCCGGGCCGAACTCGTCCTTGAGCAATTCGCGGGATGCGCCCATGTAGTCGCTGGAGACAATGTAGGTGGACTCCATCACCTGGCTGGGACAGGCGATGTTGAGAATCATTCCCGTCGGCTTCTTCGCCGGGTCAAAGGTGAAGAGCATCTCGACGCCGGAGTCCTCGCCGGACTCCATCCCGATGAAATCGGGTCGGGTGGTATCGCCGTACATCTCGGCGGTGCCATCCGCGAAGACAGGCCGACGGCAGTGGCCGATGCGGGCGTTTCCGAAGGCGCGGGCGACTCCGCCGGGGGCGCGGTTCGCCCAGGCGGTCTTCACGGCCTCCAGGACGCGCGGAAGCAGGATTTCCAGGAACTCGTCGCCAGTGAGGGTGCCCTCCGGGGGCGTCTCCCAGCCGTCGTTGATGCGCTTCACGGTCTTGAAGGCCCCTGGGGCGCTATGGGTGTGAATACAGTTGCAGAAGACGCTCTCCTCGCGGATTTCCGGAATGGCGGAATGCACCATCGGACGCAGCAATTCCTGCGTATGGCCAATGGAGGTCAGGTCCAACGAGACCATCACGGCCTGCTGGTCGCCCTTCTGAAGCACCAGCACGGTGGCCTTCAATCGCGAGTGGGTGCCCGTGGCAATACGCTGATAGTATTGTCCATAGAGTGGGATGATGCGACCATCCGGCGTGATGTCCGCCTCGGCCCAGCCGATAAGAAACTTATCCATGAAGAGGTTAGAGGTTAAAAAAGTTTAAAGTAAAAGTTCTGGTCTCAGGTCTCAGGTCATGTTACTCTTCGCAACTGGTGCGGATGACTTCCAGCCCCTGTTTCTTCAGTTGGGTGGCCAAGGAAGGAGCAAGTTGGCTGTCGGTGACCAGCAGATCGATGTCGCTGAAATCGGCGAACTTGACGAAGGCCCTCAAGGCGAATTTCTCGCTTGTGGTGACCACGGCGACATGTTCGGCGATTTTCACCGACTCGTGCTCCAGATTGGAGACGGAGAGGTCGGAGGTGAAGAAACCCCGCTCGGGATCAGCGGCATCACAGCCGGTGACCAGCCATTCAACATGGTATTCGCGGAGGTTCTTCTCCGCAACAGGCCCCATCAGGTCCATCTGGTCGGTGCGCAGTTCGCCCCCTAACAGAATGACCTTGCATTGCCCCGTGGCATCATTGCGATTGTTTCCGCAGAAGAGCGTCGAGGCAATGGCCAGCGAATTGGTGACGACGGTCACGGGGAAGGTACAGTGCGAGGCCATATAGCGCGCGAAGGCCAGCGTCGTGCGGCCGCCGCTTAAGAAGAGCGTCTCCACAGGAATGATGCGATGGTAGAGCGCCTCCGCGATGTCGGCACGCACTACGGCGGTGGCCTCCGTCTCGGCATCCTCTGAAGACTTCTGCAATTTGTCGTAGAGCATCGCCTGTCCACGGGAGATGATGACGCCCTCATGGTCGGAGAGCGTCTTCAAGTCTCGTCGCACCGTCATCTCGGTAACCCCGAAACGACTGGCCAGCGACCTGATGCTCTGGTCGCTGGTGTGCAACAACGCGAGAATTTGCCTTTGGCGGGAATTCATTGATTAGCGCTTCTGCTGGAGGGTGAAATGGACATCGTCCGCCTTCTCCTCAGGCGTGTATTTGCGCAGGGTGTTGATGGTCTCGCCATTGTTCCACTTGCGGTCCTCCTCCAAGGGGCCGGTGGTGCCCATCACGGTGACGTTGAGCTGGCGATGGCGGGCACGGACATGGTCCCAGTCCACGAAATAGACGTGGGCGAACTCGCCGCCGTCCAGCACGCCGTCCTTGATGGTCATGGTCTCGCTGCGTCCGAAGAAGACGGAGCGCAGATGACCGTCGGTGTTCATGCTGGTGAAGTCGCCGGGCTCATTGACGCTGCGGCCGTATTGGGTGTGGATGGGGCCGGGATGGCGGTATTGGTGCTCCTCGGCAAAGTCGGGGATCATCTTGCGCATGATGTCCAGCAGGTCATGCTGGAGGAACTCGATATCGAAGGAGTCGATGTCGTGGGAACACTCCTGAATCATCACGGAACAGGTGGTGTGGTGCGAGGCGATGCAGACGGTGCCGTTCAGGATGCCGGAGGCCTTCACGATCTCGTTGACCTCCTTGGTGACGTCGTGGAAGGTCGGAATCCAGCCACGGGACTGAAGTTCGAGTTCTTTTTGGTAAACTTTGAATTCCATTTGATTTTCTCCTAATGGTTGGGTGGAATCAACTGAGTAAAAAACTACTTCCGGCTCCGGTCATCCCAGGCACGGCGCACGGCGGAGATCATCTCGTCCACCATCGCGGCACGGTCGGGGGCCTTGGCGACGCCGGACGATGAGCCGGTGGCGTCCGCTCCGGCGAAGATGGTGTCATAGACATCCTGGCCATTTGCGATGCCGGCCGCCGTCAGCACCAGCACCTCGGGCGCCACTTCGTGGACCGCATTCGTGGCGGCGGCGACATACTCAGGACCAACGCACACGCCCGAGGCGATCAACTCCGAGGGCTCCGCGACAATGATGTCCGGCTTCAGCCCCGCAATCCGGCGGGCCTCCGCCAACGAGGAGGCGCAGACGATGGTGGTCAGCCCGACCTCCTCCGCGCGCTTCAGGGTCTCCTGAAGCACCTCGAAGGAAAGCGGCTTCTCGCAGTGGTTGAGCATCACACCCTCTGCGCCCACCGCCACCAGCGACTCCGGCAGGATGTCCGCCAAACCACGACCGGGCCGCAAGGAATCCATGTGCGGGGCGAAGACGTGAATGCGCTTCGTGGCCGCCTTGACACGGAAAATCTCCACTACCGGAGTAGTGAAGATGATGTCCACGCCATATTTTTCGGAGGCGGCGTCGGCCGCTAATGCCAGGTCAATGACATCCTGCCCATACAAATAGGATTTGGGACCAATCTCGAAGAAAGGCGCTTTGATGGTATTTCGAGGATTCATAGATATTCTGGCTGAATGAAAAAGAAAGGAAAGACGATTTTGTTATAATTTAACATAAAAAAATTATTTTTCCACAAATTTTCGTATTATATGCTTTGGTTTTTATAACATTTGTGAGGAATATTGCTATATTTATCGGAAATCGCCCAAAGACACCGCGGGCCGGAAAAAACCTGTGCCTGGTGCCTACGTGCGACAGAAGCAAGGCAAGGTTGCCACGAGGACGATTTTAATCCGCCGGTTAACGGCGGCGTTTATGCACGTACGCGCATACGCGACCAATTATAGGGAGGCATGCCCCCACCCCCTACGAAAGTAATGTAATGCGGTTTTCGTCCAGTTGCAAGTCCGATGGCGGAAAAGGAAACGGAATCTTAGTTTTCCTATGATTTTTGTCTTGGAACGGTAGTTTCCCGGACAGCAGTGGCCCAAAGACACGTCTTTCACAACCAGATGGTTCTTCTATGATTACCCCGCAAGCCCTCCAAGCCGCACGTGACGCCTACCAGATTGAGGCGACGTGCATCCGCGAGATGCTCGAATACTTTGACGACGCATCTTTCTCCCGCGCCGTGGAACTGCTGGCGGCCGCGCCCCGCATTGGCGCGACGGGGTGCGGGCACTCCGGCATCCTCTGCCAACACTTCGCCCACCTGATGTGCTGCATCGAACGCCCCGCGCGGTTCATCTCGCCAGCGGAGGCCATCCATGGCGCGACGGGCTTTCTCCAGCCTGGGGACGTGATGGTGATGGCCTCGCGTGGCGGCAAGACCAAGGAGCTTTTCCCGATCGCGGACATCTGCCGCCAGCGTAATGTGCCCATCATCACCATCACGGAGAACCTGGAGTCGCCTTTGGCGAAGGCTTCAGCGGTGGTGCTGAAACAGCATGTCAACCGCGAAACCGACAAATGGAACGCGCAGGGTACCACCAGCAGCACCTCGCTGGCGGTGATTTTCCACGCGCTTCAGGCCGCGCTTATCGAGGTCACCGGCTTCCAGGCGGGACAGTTCGCTGTCATCCACCCCGGTGGCGCCGTGGGCGAACGGTTGAACGCAAAATGAACCGCGCGGGCACAGAACCTGATTTATAATGCCTTCCAATACATTCACCAAGCCATCCGTGCGCACGGCGCTGGCGCTCTTCATCCCGCTGCTGCTCATTTACTGCATCAGCTATTTCCAGCGCACGGGCATCCCCGGAACCATCTTCACTCAACTCCAGACCGATGCCAAGCTGGATGCGGTGCAGATCTCCATCATCAGCTCCGCCTACATCTGGGTCTATGCCCTCTCGCAGGTCTTCATTGGACTGCTGGTGGACAAGTATGGCGGAGTCCGCGTCATCCTCGTCGGCGGGGTACTCCTTATCGCGGGAAGCGTGATTTTCCCCTGCGCCGACACGCCGTCCATGATGTATCTGGGACGGGTGCTGACCGGACTTGGCTCGGGGACGGTTTTCCTGAGCATCTTAAAGGTACTTGACCTCTGGTTCGACCGCAGACACTATTCCACGGCACTGGGGATTCTCTATTTCTCCGCCTACTCCGGGGGCATTCTCGGCACCATGCCCTTCGCCTGGTGCTGCGACCACTTCGCCTGGCGCAACGTCCTGCTGGTCATCGCGGCGGTCACCCTCGTGGCATATGTCGGCGTGGTGATCTTCGCCGGCCGCCATAAACTACCGCCCCCCGCAAAGGCCCCGCTCTCGTTGCGGCCGCTGCTGAAACTCGTTCGGAATCGCAACACCTGGAAGGTTTCCTTCGCCAGCAACATGGTCTTCGCCAACTACTTCGTCCTGCAGACCGTCTTCGGAATGAAATTCCTGCAGGACTTCTGCGGACTCTCCGCCACGGTAGCCGCAGGGATCATTCTTGCCATGACGGTGGCCAGCACCATCTGCGCATCATGCCTCGGCCTGGTCTGCCGACTCTTCGACAACCGGCGGCGTCCCCCGCTCATCGTCACCGCCGGACTCAACCTCTTTGTGGTATTGTTCCTGATGGCCGCCATCGCCCTGCATGTTTCGGCGTGGGGATTCGCCATCGGATATGTCGTGTGCGCCTTCTCGTCATGCTTCAACGGCAACGGCGTGATGATGATCCAGGAACTCAATTCCCGTGACATGGCGGCGCTGGCCCCCGCCTTCACCAATATGGTCGCCTATCTGCTGGTGACGCTGCTGACCATCCCCCTTGGCGTCTGCCTGGAGTCCTTCCCGCACTATATCGGCCCCAGCGGAGGCGAGGTCTATGCACCGGCGGCCTATCTGACCGTCTTCGGCATCATGGCCTGCCTGGCGGGACTCAGCCTGGTCGTCGCGTGGATGCTTCCGGAAACCCACGGCAAATATCTTGAAGGGACGCCGGACATTGACGCCCCCGCCGACCAGGGAAATCGCGGTTGAACGACGAGCGGAGAAATATCCTGCACGCCACGATGCCATGCCAGGAAGAGGTCAAAAGTCTGCAAGGCTGCAAACGCAGGCACTTTAAACCTCAATTCACTGCTATCCGGTAAAAACTTCGCCTTTCGCCTACGCGCGACAGAATCAAGGCAAGGTTGCCACGAGGAAGACTATAACCAGCCCGCCTCGGGGGCGTTTTTTCCATGAACGCGCATGCGCGGCCAGATAGGGAGGTATGCCCCCACCCCCTACGGAAGTAATGTAATGCGTTTTCGTCCAGTTGCAAGTCCAATGGCAGGAAAGGAAACGGAATCTTAGTTTTCCTATCATTTTTGCCTTTGGACAGTAGTTTTACCGGACAACAGTGACATCAATTCTATTTCAGCAACCAGTTGAAGTGATATTTGCCAGACAAACCATCCGATAATTCCCTATAAAAACACAGCTGCCTTTTCGCCTTATCCTCCAATCCAAATTTTAAGTGCTATCTTAAGGAAACACTTTCAGCCACAAACACAAAATCGGGCAACCTAAATGACCAAATCCGCCAACACGAAGAAGAATGCCGCGCCATACGGGCACGGTGACTTGACTTGGTTCACCCACGACCGCTTCGGGATGTTCATCCACTGGGGACTCTACTCGATGCCCGCGCGCCACGAGTGGATCCGCAACTATGAGCGCATCACCGACGAAGACTACCAGGTTTACTTCGACCTCTTCAACCCCGACCTCTTCGACCCAAAGGCCTGGGCAAAAACCGCCCGCGAAGCCGGAATGAAATACCTCGTGATCACCACCAAGCACCACGAGGGCTTCTGCCTCTGGGACACCAAATACACCGACTATAAAATCACCAACACGCCTTTCGGACGGGACGCGCTACGCGAGGTCGTGGACGCTTTCCGCGCCGAAGGCATCCACATCGGATTCTACTACTCGCTGATTGATTGGCATCATCCCGATTTCATCGTGGATGGCCTCCACCCGCTCGCCTTCCATGACCGCGAGAAACTCAACCAGGGCCGCGACATGAAACGCTATGCCAAATACATGCGCGACCAGGTGACCGAACTGCTCACCAACTACGGCAAAATTGACATCATGTGGTTCGACTTCTCCTACCCCTGGCGCGAGATGAAGCCGGAGGACCTCAAGTGGAGCCGAAACAACCCCGCAAGGCACTCCTGGGACGGCAAGGGCCGCGACGAATGGGAGTCCGACAAACTCATCCGCCTGGTGCGCAAACTCCAGCCGAAGATCGTCATCGACAACCGCGTGGACATTCCCGAGGCCGGCGACATCATCACCCCCGAGCAGTACACGCCGGACGCCCCCCTGACCCACGCCGATGGTTCGCCCGCCGCCTGGGAGGGCTGCCAGACCTTCTCCGGCTCCTGGGGGTATTACCGTGACGAACTCTGCTGGAAGACCACCAAGCAGTGCATCGACATGCTTATCAACCACGTCTCCCGCGGCGGAAACCTCATCATGAACGTCGGCCCCACTTCACGCGGGTATTTCGACGAACGCGCAATGGAACGACTCGCCGGCTACGCCAAATGGATGAAATACAACTCCCGCGCCATTTACGGCTGCGGTCCCGCCCCCAAGGGCTTCGTGGAACCCGTGGACTCCCGATACACCTATAACCCAAAGACCAACCGCCTCTACCTGCACCTCCAGAACTGGCCCTTCAAGCACATCCAACTGCCCGGACTCGCCGGAAAAGTCCGCTATACCCAGTTCCTCCACGACGGCTCCGAACTGCGTTTCCGCGAGTCCGGCGACGGCAAGGCCGTCCACGCCGCCCTCAATGCTCTCACCCCGGAGAACGCCGTCACCATCGAACTGCCTGTCCAGCAACCGGACGTCGAGGTTCCCGTGATCGAGATTTTCCTGAAGTAAATGCCTTGGTATTCAGATAGATATTCCCGGCTGCTGATCGACAACCATATCACCGACCAGCGGCCGGAGTACATGAGCCGCTTTTCGCCGGAGGAGTATGTCCGCATGGTGAAATTGGCGGGCGTGGAGTCGTCGATGGTCTATGCCTGCGACCACAACGGCAACTGCTACTACCCCACGAAGGTCGGGCACCAGCATGCCAATCTGCATGGTCGCGACATCTTCGGCGAGACCACCCGTCGGCTACGGCAAGCGGGAATCACGCCGATCGCCTACTACACCGTGACCTTCCACAACGACTGCGCACGGCGCTTCCCGCACGCCGCCGCACGCAGCTGCACCGGCATCGACCACACTGGGCGCTATCACTTCACCTGCCCCAACCAGCCCGACGCCCTCGCCTTCTACCAGGCGGAAATCGCCGAAGTCCTTCAATACGACATCGATGGCATCTTCATCGATATGACCTTCTGGCCACTGGTCTGCTGCTGCGGCGAATGCCAACAGAAATTCGGGCGCGCCATCCCGCAGGTCATTGACTGGCAAAATCCCGAATGGGTTGCCTTCCAGCGTTTCCGCGAGGACTCCATGGCCGAGTTCGCCCAGAAACTCACCGATTTCGTGCGGAAAACCAAGCCGGGCCTCACTGTCACTCACCAGTTCTCGCCCGTCCTGCACGGGTGGTTCCTCGGCCAATCCACCGGCATCGCCGAGGCCTCCGACTACGCCTCCGGTGACTTCTACGGCTCCAAACTCCAGCAGCGCTTCGCAACGAAGGTCTTCGACGCCTTCACCACAAACCCGCCCTTCGAGTTCATGACCTCGCGGTGTGTCACCCTCTACGACCACACCTCCACCAAGTCCGACGACGAACTGCTCATTTCAGCACTCACTACCCTTGCCAATGGCGGCGCGTATTTCTTCATCGACGCCATCAACCCAGACGGAACCCTCGTAGAGGACTTTTACCGGCGACTCGGCGCCATTAACCGACGACTCCTGCCCTACCGCGAGGCCGTCGCCAAACTCCGTCCCCGGCTCACTGCCAAAGTCGGCATCTACTTCTCTCTCGAATGTTGCGTGAACCAGGACGCCAATGGCACGCCGTTGAAGGCGTTGGACACCGAAAGTTCCAGCAACATGTCCGTGCGGCGCAACGCCGTCTGCGAGGAAGCAATGGGCACTGCTGAACTCCTCACCAAACTACATGTCCCCTACCGCATCGTCACCGAACGGCAAACCGACCTGACGGAGTTCCAAGTCATCTTCCTGAACCAGTTGGCATTCCTGAATGCGAAAGAATGTCAAAAATTGTCCGCTTTTGTCCAAAATGGTGGAACGCTGATTGCCACTGGCGAGACCTCGTTATATGACGAACTGGGACACTCCGCAGGCGATTTTTCTTTGGCAGAAGTGTCAGGCGTTCATTTCACCGGAAAATATTCTCCTGACGTGACTTACACGGGTGACAAGCTGGTTTCGGCGCAAGGCAAAGTCCCGCTGGCGACCGCCGATGCTGACACCGAGGTCCTCGCCCGCCTTACCTTCCCAGACTTTCCGGTGGGCGATGAAACGCACTACGCCTCCATCCATTCCAACCCGCCAGGTCTGGAGCAGTCGCCCTGCCCCGCCGTCACTCTCCACCGTTTCAAACGGGGACAGTGCCTCTGGATTGCCGCGCCATTGCTGCGGATTCGCCAATTTTCTCAGCAGAACTACCTGCGACGCCTCCTGGCGGACTACCTGCCGGTCTTCGTGGAAGCCGAGAACCTCCCCGTTTCCGCCGAAATCACCCTGCTCAAATCACAACTCGATGAGCAGTACCTGCTCTGCATCGTCAATGCGCAGGATGAACTGCCGATCCTCCCGCTCTACCATGTCCGTCTGATATTTCATCTTCCCGTGGTGCCTCGCCAAATCCTGCGTGTGGGCAACGGACAAGCTCTTCCGTTCCATCAGCGCACCGACGGAACCACCGAAATCTATCTCGAACATATCGCCGAAGCCGATTTTCTGGCCATTATCCCCTGAGTCGGAAACGGTTCCTTATAACCAGTTGCACCCATAGATTGGTAAACTCCGCAATCCACTCGGATGGCGAGCCTGTTTTACCATAGGTCTTACCATAGGTCTGTCCCCAGTTGTCAAACAAATTCCCGAACAGCAAGCCTGCCTTACCATAGGTCTATCCCCAGTATCACACCCCAGCATCAGACGAACTGGGCGCTCATTTACCTATATTAAATGCGAAAACCGGGGACAGACCACAGAAAAGTGCCTGCGGCGGAAGTAATAAACGAATGCTTTATTCCCCTTGAGGGCACCTAATTGCACTTCTACAATTCTACGGGAGCTGCCGCCCCCGTACCCCTGCCGCCTGAAAACTCCGCTTAGTTAGGTACCCTCACGGGGAATATAGCGTAAACGAAAGTATAACATACTCGTATTAAGGATATTATCAAAAAAACCATGAATACATAGGATTTCATGCAGAATCACATTTTTTGAGATTCCGCAGAAAGCTATTGGACATCTACCATGGCAAGGGTATAGTGAGACTATTCGCGCATCCAGGATTAAATCACCACTAGCCCATTCATCACCCATCAGGAGGTATCATGGCACGGAAACCACGGAATTTGTATAGCGGCACCTACATTCATATTACTCAACAGTGCGAATTGCAGGAATTTCTGCTCAGCGATCCGGCAAATCGCGAACACTATCTTTCGCTTCTGAAAGAGGTGATCGTCAAATATGCCTTCGTTGTTCTTGCCTACTGCATAATGGGGAACCACATCCACCTCCTGACGAAAGTCGGCGAGGACACCGCAAAAGTCAGCCGGGCAATGCAATCACTGGCCGGCCGGATGGCTCAAGACTACAACCGCACCACCGGTCGCAAGGGGCACTTCTGGCGTGACCGCTTTACCTCCACCCTGATCGGCACCATCCGCCATTTCAAGAATGTCATATCCTATATTGATGCCAATCCTTTAAACCATCGCAACAGTGACGACCCCATTCGCTGGCAATACTGCTCGTTCCACGAATTGCAGAACGGCCAGTCGGAAGTCTCCATCGTCAATCGTTTCGAGTTGGTCCGCGCGCTCAGGATGCGAGACATTCAAGAATTCCTGTCATGGCAGAAGGCGATGATGGAGCGCCAGATGGGCAAAAAGTCCTCGGCAAGCGAACAAATTGCCTCGGTTTATACTGGCCATTTTGCCTTGGGCACCTATGCGGAAATGCGACTACTCCAGCGTCGCCTGCGAAAACGCGGGCAATCTACCTACTGCCAATATCTGGGACTGGACTTTGAGGGCGACGCATTATGGGCTTTGGATATGTGCCACCCCAATTATGCCAAGCGATGGGAGAACCGCCACTTCATCGGGCCGGATCCGCAATTCAATCCTGCTGCGGATCTTCTCGCCCCAAACGTCCAGTAAAGAATTTGAAGTTTCGGGCACCGCATTGAACAAAAAACGCCGTGGCTTTTAACCACGGCGGCCATAAGGAACGAATCACTTCCCAGGCAACGAATTACACACTCAGAACCACTCCGCCTTGCTGCGCGGACTGATGCGCCAGTTCACAGAGGCGGATGTTGTGGAGGGCGTCGCCGCCGGCGAGCGGTTTGCCATCAAGCACGGACTGCGCGTGTTTGCCGATGAGACTCTGGTAGATGTTGTGGATGTCAGTTGCATCAGGCGTGAGTTCCTGGAAGGGGCCCTTGCCGTTGTCGAGCATCAGGTGCATCTGGTAGGGTTCGCCGGAGTGTCCGGAGAGTTGGAAGAGCGAGCCATAACTACGCAGGGCGGCCTGGTCGCCGTAGATTTCAAAGCCAAGATTCCCAAGGGTTCCGGCGAGACCGCCACGTAATTCAGAGAAGGCTGCCTTCACGGAGAGTTGTGCGCCGTTGGCGAAGAACGCCTTGATATATGCGCCATCCTCGGCGGCAATGCTCATCGTCTTGGGCAGATAGACCGCCGCAAGTTTGACCACCTCACTGCCGATAATGTCCTCGGCCGCATAGAAGCAGTGGCTGGCGACATCACCGATGGGACCGCCCATCTCGGCGATATTGCTGCATCGCCAAGTCGCGGCCTCTGCAGGGTCATAGCCGTAGGCAAACTCCATGTGGAAGCAGGCATCATTCACCTTTCCGAGTTTGCCAGCCTGAACGGTAGCCTTTGCCAATTGGTTCCAGGCATTGAAGACCATCATGTGGTCCACGTAAAGCGAGAGTCCCTTCGCCTTTGCCAAATCCACCAGCTTCTGCGCATCCGCTGAATTGGTCGCCAGCGGTTTCTCGACGATGACGTGCTTGCCGGCCTCCAACGCCTGAATGGCCAGCGGCACATGACTGCGGTTGTTGGTGGCGATGTAAACCGCCTGAATCTCCGGAGCAGCCAGCAGCTCCTCGGTGGAAGCGTACCACTTGAGACCAAGCGCCTCGGCGGCACCTTGTCGTGCGGCGTTCACGTCCGTCGCGGCCACCAGTTCGGCGGTGGGATGCGGCGAGAAGCGCGCATGGTCACAGGCAAAGCCCTCTTTGGCGACACGGTTTTCGGCAATGCCACCGAAGCCAATCAAACCGTATTTCACTGTAGTCATTGGCAGTTTTCCCCGAAAAATATGGGTACAAGGCACAGCACTTTGGGGATGTCAGGGTTAGCAGGTTAGGAAAGCTATTTGGTTTAGGAAGGTTAGGTTAGAGATTGGTAGAAATTTCAACCACCTCTAACCTCTAACCTCTAACCTACTTCATATAGACGGCGGCGACCTTCTCGAACGCGGCGACGTATGCCTTCATGTGTTCCTCGGTATAAACCGGGTGCACGAAGAAACTCATCGTGCGGTCGGTCAGCCAGTTCGCCTTCTTGCAGTTGAACTGGGTATAATCGATGTCACGCGCCTTCGGATCACAGAAGGGATAATTCGCAGTGCCGAAGCCCTTCTTGGCGGAGTACGCCTCCTCCTTGTACATCTCGGGCCACAGCACGCTATAAACCGGCACACCCTCGGCGCCCATTGCGGCGAGGAACTCCTTCATCGTGATGCCGTCCTTGAACTTCTCGATGTCCAGCACGAACGGTGCCCACCAGAAGGCGCTCTGGCGCTCAGGAGTGTCCAGCGGCGGGATGGCAACCAGCGGGTGGTTCGCCAAGTGGTCAATGAGATAGCGGCCATTGCGACGGCGCGCCGGCAGGTTCCAGGTGTCGAAGCGCTCCAGTTCGCAGAGGCCAATCATCGACTGCATCTCGGTCATGCGGAAGTTGAAGCCCACGCGGCGGTGGATGTAAAGTTGCTTGCCTTCCATCTCCAGGAGATTCATCTTGGCGCGCACGTCGTAACCATGGTCACGGAAGGAGCGGAACTCCCAAGCCAGGTCGTCGTCGTTGGTGACCACCATGCCGCCTTCGCCGCCAGTGGTGAAGTGCTTGCTCTGGCAGAAGGAGAAGCACCCCACGTCACCGATCGTGCCGGCCTTCTTGCCTTTGTAGATGCCGCCGAAGCACTGCGCGCAGTCTTCGATGACCTTCAGGTTGTGCCTACGGGCGACCGCGATGATCGGATCCATATCCGCCACAATGCCATACAGGTGAACCACCACGATGGCCTTGGTGCGCTCATTAATCAGCGCCTCGATCTTGGAGGGATCCAGGCAGTGGTCGTCGCCGCAGTCGCAGAAGACCGGCAGAGCGCCGGCCTGGCAGGCGCAGAAGGAAGATGCAATAAAAGAGTAACTCGTGCAGATGACTTCGTCGCCAGGGCCGATGTTCAGACCGCCCAGGGCGACATGCAGCGCGGCGGTACCGTTGGTGACGCTAATGGCATTGCCAACGCCCAGCCACTTCGCCCACGCCTTCTCGAACTGCTGCCCAACCGGACCGGTCCAGTAGTTGACCTTGCCACTACGCAGAATGTCAGCAACCTTCTGAATTGTGGACTCCTCGAACTGCGGCCAAGTCGGAAATTTCAATGTGGTGACAGGGCTGCCACCTTCAATTGCGAGTTTTTCTGCCATAAGTTTTGGCTCCTTTGTATTTTCTTACGATGAATGAGAAAAAGTGATTGCGGATTCGCGTTTGGCATTTAAATTAACTGTTGAACCGCGCAACGACACCATTTGCGATTGTGAAATAATCCCATTAGATTGTGATTTATTACGATGAAGCCACAAGCAACTGATTTTTCCCGGGGCAGACTCTCCCAAGTGCCCATGACGGCTCAGGAGCATCCGACTCTGACCGCCCACCAGCCTTTCCAGTTGCTTTGGGAATATGGTTCTGGACCAGAGGAATCCTTTCACGGCGATGTGCATTACGCATTGCAGATCTCGGTTGTCCTCCATGGGAAAGTAGAAGTCGCCTATGAGGAATGGAGTCGTGTCTATGTGCCTGGAGAACTCTGGTGGACCATCTGCTGGGAACCCCACGCATATCGACATCTTGCCCATCGCAATCTCATCCTCACCATCAATGTCAGTTTGGATGACTTAGGACAACTTGGTCCCCTGGGCGGCGGAGTCGATTGGCTCCGTCCCTTTGCCGTTGCGCCGGCCAACCGCTACTGTCCCCAGCCCCCCGGCGAGCGTGAGCGATTATTGCGCTGGTGCCAACAACTGGCTCGTTGGTATCGTCGACAACCGCCCAACTGGGCAACACGTTGCTGGTTAGCCATCCACGACCTGGTGTTGGAGGCATCGGCGCATCTCCCCCAAAACATTGGGGACACACCCGCCACGGGCATTCAAAGCCGTCTTGAGCGCCTGCATCCCGCCCTTGCACTGGTACGTGAACAACCCATCCCGCCATCGCTCAGCGAAGCCGCCTCCGCCTGCAATCTTTCAGTCAGCCGTTTTTCTGAACTTTTTCGCAATACCCTGGGTCGCAGCTATGGGCATTTTGCACTGCGCGCACGTCTTGACCAATGTGCCGCCGATCTGCGAACCGGTCAATATGTTCTCAAGGAAATTGCCAGGCGTCATGGTTTTTGCGACGCAGCCTCACTGTGCAACGCCTTCCGCCGCGTTTTCAAGTGCACCCCGACTAATTTTTGAGATGAAAACTTACTTGATTCATAAAACCAGCACTGTCCCCGCTTGGGATTTCGCTTGGAAGGGCCCAATCTGGTCACAGGCCCAGACCGCCACCGTGGACCAGCCCGCCGCGCCTCTAAAGGGCTCTGTCCCCATCACCCAAGCACGCCTGTTACATGATGACGCGAACATTTACGGAATTTTCCGCGTCCTGGATCACTCTATCCTAGCCCGGCAGACACAATACAACTCTTGGACCTGTTTCGACTCCTGTGTGGAGTTTTTCTTTCGTCCGCGACCTGACAGTGGCTATTTTAATCTTGAGATGAGTGCATCGGGCGCCCATCTGCTCTACTATGTACGTGATTGGACTCCTGTCGGAGACTATTACGCCGACTTCACTGCCATCCCAGAGGCTGACGGACGGCTCTTCGAGAGTCGTTCCTCACTGACTGAACTTATCCCATGGGAACGGCATGGCGACATCACTTGGTTCGTGCAATTCAAGGTTCCGCTGGCCATCGCCGAAAAGTACTGCGGACCAATTGGGGCACTCTCCAACCAACGCTGGACAGGGAATTTCTATAAATGTGGCGACCAGCTCTGTCCCCCGCACTGGCTTGCCTGGTCCCCCGTCTCAAGCCTCAATTTCCATCTCCCGGAATGCTTCGGAAATTTTATATTTGAATAATAATATATCTATTTTAAAATAAACAAATTAATAATTTATAATACTCTTATAAATAATTTACTGCCTGGCGCCCAATTCGCACCATGAAGTATAACGCCAGTCCTATGTCAACGCTTTTTTACACCAATCCTGTGTCCAAGTATCATATGCGAGAAAATGCATGTTATCTTTCCACCATGTGAAAGAATCTTCGTCACTGATAAGTATTGTTACCGTAATCCTCTTCACCCAAGGTGTTCGTAAATGAATTGATGGGAGTTGACAGCCTGCAGCGCCGCGCACCCGGCAAGAGCCAGTACAATATCGTGCAGAGCTGTGATACATCATATCTCTTTGAGAAGGTCGCGCCGGCCCAAAATGCATTCCGCATGATGGGAGGAAAATGGCTCGCCTTGCGGGACGGGACTGCGGAGATCAACTCCACCCTCGCCCGCAGTCTCGAACTTCTGGTCTGGAAGGCGGAGGTGTGCCGAGAGGCAATGCGAGCACGGCGCAACAACCGCCGTGCGTCGCCGCCATCAACTTCTCCGAATACTACCAGACCTTCGCCTTCACGAGATCGTGCAGCTCTGCAACTGGACCTGCTGGAGGCACACTGCCACCCTGTGCCATTATGGTTTCGCGCCAGGCGCAAATTAACCAAGACCCTGTTGTCTTCGTGCCAAAGCGCACCATCGTCAACAGCATCACTTACTCCGCGCTATGCTTCAATCTCGCCAAATGCGCCCCGATGAAGCCATCCATGCGTCCCACCTGGCGGAACTCCTCCACGCCATGATCCACCATGAGAACATCGCCATTGCTAATTGCTAATTAGGACATAAACCGCCGAAGATGCGTTTATTCCGTGCGGATTTCCACCATGCTCCCGCGAATGGCGCTCTTCTCCGCCTTGGTGACCACGACCTGCTTGTCCAGCCTCCGACGCAATTCCTCCACATGGGAGATGACGCCGATGAGACGATTCCCCTGGGTCAGGCTGTTGAGCGCCTTCAGCGCCTGCTGGAGCGCCTCCTCGTCCAGCGTCCCGAAGCCTTCGTCCACATACATGGTATCAAGGACAATTCCGCCCACCGTCTCCTGGATCTCTTCCGAGAAGCCCAGCGCCAGCGAGAGCGCCGCGATGAAGGTCTCGCCACCCGAAAGCGACTTGACGCTGCGCTGCTGTCCGCAGTAGTGGTCGATGACATTCAGGTCCAGTCCAACCTGGCCCTTCAAGCCATACTCCTCGTTTCGTTTGAGGTCGTATTTCCCGTCGGACATCTGCATCAGGTGCGAGTTCGCTCGCTGGATGATGCTGTCGAATAGCGTCATCTGGTAGTAGGTCTCCAGCTGGATACGAGGCTTGCCACTCAACTTGCCGCAGACCGTGTCGGCAAGTGCCCCAAGCCAGCTTCCGCGTGAAAGCACATCAGCACTCTCCTGGAGTTTTTTGATGACTTCGGTCTGGTGACTGGTGTTGGTATCCAACATGGAATGAATCGTCTGACGCGCTTCGGTCAGTTCTTTTCTTCTCTGCTGAAGACCTTCGAGTTTCGCCTTCTCAGCAGAGATGTCGATCTCCTGCGCATCCTTGAGCAACTTCTCGGAGGTCTCGCACTGTCCCTGCAATGACTTGATCTCGCCGTCGCATTCCTTCAGCTTCTCGTCGGCAGACTGGATTTCCTTCTGCCATCCCTCCACCTGCGTCAACATGCCATCTTGCGCCTTCCGTGCCTCCGCCTTTCCGGAGAACTCGAGGCTCTTCGCCAATTCATCGCGCTGACTCTCAAGGGCCGAAAGCGTTGCTTCGTTGGTTGCAATTGCTTTGTTGGCTTCGCCCAACTCCGCCGCCGCCGTTTCCGCCTGAGCCTTTCGCACTGGCAAATCGGTCTGCAACTTCTTCCAGCGCTTCTGCTTGTTCTCCTCGGTCCCAAGTTCCGTCTGCTTCGCCTGAACCTCGCCGGCGTTGCTCTCCAACGCGACTTTCAGGCGCTCCGGCAGACGCTCCAGGTCCATGACGCCCAGCCGCTCCTCCGCATGCGCCGACAGCGTTTTCCGCGCCTCCTCGAAACGACCATTGCATTGACCGGCCTCGACACTCTTCGCATTGGCCACTTCCTGCGCCGCCTGAGCCGCACTCTCCGCTTTCTTGACCGCAGTTTCCGTCGGCGCCTCCGCAGATTTCGCCGCCTTGTGCGGATGCGACGTGGAACCGCAGACCGGACATGGCTCTCCCTCGACCAGCGTCTCGGCCATCAGCCCTGCTTGTTCGTTGTTGAAGGCATCGCGGAGATCCCGTGCGAGTTGTTGCGCCTTTTTCGCCTTATCGGACTCTGACCGATAAGCCGCCTGGGCATCATCCACCTGCTTCTTGAGGTCCTTGTATCCCGTCCATTCCTTCTCCAGGGTCGTCAACTCGGCGCGGCGACCTTCCAGGTCCTTCAACTCGCCTTTCAGACGCTCGATGCCAGCGGAGACATCTACCAAGGACTGGAATTCTGCCTCAAGCCGCTGGTTCTCTGCCTGAAGCGCCTTCAGTCCTGCCTCGCTTTTCGCATATGACTTTCGATCTTTATCCAACTGAAGCTTGCCGTTTCTGGCTTGCTGCTTGAGAGCTTCCAGCGTATCATAGGAAGCCAGCGTCTGACCAATCTGTCCAATCCGCTGCTGATTGGCTGCAATCCGGGCGTCGTTGGTCTTCTTGACCTCCTCCGCCTTCGCCTTGAGTTCAGCCCGTTTCGGCCCCAGGTCCTGGAGCTTTTCCGTCGCCTCCTGAATGGCCTTCCGCGCCTTCTCCTGTTCCTCTGCCGTGCCGACAAGCTTCTCCAGCTGACCAATTTCTTTATCCTTCTCGGCAATCTGTTGCTCCCAGTCGGCATACTGCCCGCGCTCCTCGGCAATGATGTCCTCCAGCAAACGCGTGAGTTCCTCCGGCGGCGGCAATGTGGCTTGCGCCTTCACCAGCCGTGGATAGCATGGACTCGTTTCCTCGCAACGCACGCCGGAGACATACTGGGCAATCGATGCCTCGTTCTTCTTGTACTGCGCGTCGTTTTCCTTGTAGGCCTCCGAGACGCGATTCTGGAACTGCTCGAAACGCCCCGTCTTGAAAATTTCGCGGAAAATCTCCAGGCGCTTCGACGTATCCGCCAGCAGCAGCTCCTGGAACTTCCCCTGCGCCAGCATCGCAATCTGCATGAACTGATCGCGGTCCACGCCAAGAATCTCGTGGATCTTCGGTGCCACCTCGCGGTCTTTGCTCAGCTCCTTGCCATCCGGCAACCGAAGGCTGACGCTGGATGACTCGTCAACAGATGTATTCCCCTTGACCACACGCTTGGCGCGGCGCTCCTGCTTGGGACGACGCGTAATGGAATAGGTCTGCCCCCGGTGGACGAACTCCAGCGAGACCTCCGTCGGGGTGTCTTCGTCCGCATAGAGAGAACGGAACATGCCCACTTCCCGCACGTCGCCGCTGGGTTCGCCGAAGAGCGCGTAGGTGATGGCGTCAAAGAGCGTGGTCTTTCCCGCGCCGGTGTCACCGGTGATCAGGTAGATGCCCTTGTCGCCCAGCTTGTCCAGATCCAGTTCCTGTTTGCCGGCAAATGGTCCGAATGCGGAAATCGTGAGTTTAATCGGTCGCATTAATGATTCTCCTCCTGAAGCTTCTTGAATATTTCCTCGGCAAATGACTGCTGTTCTGCGGAGAGTTCCTGGTCGTTCTGCCACTGGTAGAGTTCCGCCAGAATCTCCATGTCACTTTTCTGCTTGACCGGCGGTGGCGGGTCACCGCCAGTGCCCGTGCCTTTGCCACCGCCTCTCTCGTATTCCAACGAGAGAATATTCGGGTAGATGGCGCGGAGGCGGCCCATCGCGTCCATCACGTCATTCTTGTCGGTCAGCACCACGTGGATGTAGTCGTCCGTCGCCGTTCCCTCGTAATTCTTGAGGAGTGACACATCATCGTATGTCCCCTTGACCTCGCGCAGGTCGTGCAACGGCGTCAACGGGATGCTCCGGCACGCCACCGGCTCCCCCTTGGCGCCCAGTTCCACCACCAGGATGCCCTTCTGGTCATCCTTCTCCGAGACGGAGTACTTCAGCGGCCCCCCGCAATAGCGGATGTTCTCGGCCCCGGGCACCGCCTGGGGGCGATGCAGATGCCCCAGCGCCACATAGTCGAAGCCGTCGAACGCCGCGGCGTCCACATTGTCAAGTCCGCCCACGCTCACGTCCTCTGAATCGGCACGTGCCGCACCCGTCACGAACTGATGCGCCACCAGCACATTCCGGCGAGACGCGTCCAGCTTGCAGTGCGCCAGCGCCTCCCGCACCGCGTCCGTGTAGCTCTCGACCTTCGCCTCCGGATAGGCGTTCCGCACATCCGAGGGCTTGACGAACGGCAGCAAATAGAAGGCGACCTCGCCATATTCGTCCGTCAGCACCATGGGCTTGACCTCGCCTTTGAAGACCGGCGAAAGATGCACCCCGCTCTTTTCAATCAGGCGGTTGCCAAACGCAAGGCGCTCTGCCGAATCGTGGTTGCCGTAGATGACGAACACCTGCGGAGAACACTTCAGCGCGGCCAGCCGGCTGAGAAACTCGTCCAGCACGGCAACCGCCTCCGCGCTCGGGGTCGCCTTGTCATAGACGTCACCCGCGATGACGACCGCCTGCGGGGCCTCTTGCTCCACCGCAGAGAGGATGCGCTCCAGGATATACTGCTGATCACCCAACAGCGAATAGCCGTTGAGACGCTTGCCCAGATGCAAGTCCGAAAGGTGAAAAAGCTTCATGGTTTGAATGGTTCTCCTCTTTAATTTGAATGAAACGAGAGTGTATGACAATCAATATACACGCGATTCACCATAAAAATGACTCTCGTCCGTCGTATGACGCCTGTAGTTCCGCAAAAGGGTGCGAAAGCCAAATTTTGCAAACAGCTCGATAGAGTTCTCGTGGAGCGGTGATGGACTTGACATCCGGGAACTGCGCATGGGCGGCTCTGACGGCCTCACCCGCGCTTACGCCAACGGAAGGAGGACGGGGTGTTCGTCCTGCCAGCCGGCATTGGGGCTATGGAGGATATAATGTTCATGACCGTCGAAGTCCCGGAACCACATCCCATGACCGCCGTCCTGAGTATAGATTGGCGTGGACTCGTGTCGCCAAGGCCCCAACAGACGACCGCTTTCCGAGACCATCGCGCCCATGGTGTAGATTTTGTGGTTCATAGAACTCCAGAGCATCCGCAGTTGCGAGCCGTTCCGATAGAGGAAAGGACCGTCGGTCACCCATCCTCTGATGGTCGGGTCCACATACTCCGTGGTCCAGGGGGCGGTACTGGCGTGCATCAATTCGATGGGTTCTCCGGCGGCACATGAGAGGTCATCGGTCAGCGGCATGGCGCAGATGGTTCCGTCTCCGATTTGCACCCACTCGTGACAGAAGACCAGCCAAGGATGTCCCTCTTCCACCCAAAGTGTGCCATCCAGACAGGTCCATTTTCGTGGAGTCAGCGGTCCCTCTGAAAGCTGGATGTAAGGTCCGGCAGGCGAATCCGTGGCGGACTGGAAGACCTGGGTGCCCCGAAAATCCGGTTCGCGCGTTCCACAAGTGCCAAAGAGGTAGTATTTCCCCTGATATTCGTGGCACTCTGGTGCCCAGAAGAAGTCCGGCCCCCAAAAATCCTTCGGCGGGAGAAATGCGGGAAAGGGACCATCCCAGTCCTCTATATTATATCCTATATAATAATAGAACCCCGGCTCGACGCCATGCCAGACGCTGCCGAAGAGGTAATACCGCCCTTCGGCCTGACAAGGCACCACGAAAGGGTCGCGCATCCGGATGGCGGAGAGTTTCATGGCGCAGACACGAGTTTTTGCAGCTCCGGGAACAGTGAAAGGCTCCGATGCAGAATGCCTTTCATGTAGGCGATGACAATCCCGTAGTTGAGGAATGGCACCCCCTGGTCCAAAGCGCATTTCATCCGACAGGTCACCTCGCGTTCGTTCAGCATGCAGCCGCCGCAATGGATGACCACCCGGTAGGGCGAGAGATCTTCCGGAAAGCCAAGCCCGGACGCAGTCTCGATCTGCAAATCGCAGCCCGTGTGCGCCTTCAGCCAGCGCGGAATCTTCACCGTGCCGATGTCGTTGCACTGACGATGATGCGTACAGCCCTCGGCAATCAGCACCCGGTCGCCGTCATGCAGGGAATTCAGCGCCGCCACGCCGCGTACGGCCGTCTCCAGGAAGCCCTTGTAGCGCGCCATCAGAATGGAGAACGAGGTCAGCGGGATATCCTGAGGCGTAGCTTTTGCGGCATCGGCGAAGGCCTGGCTGTCCGTCACCACCATCGCGGGCTTGCGACCAAGCGCCTTCAGCGTCTCGGCCAGTTCGGTCTCGCGGGTGGTCACGCCAATTGCTCCGGCCTCCAGCAAGTCGCGGAGCGCCTGCTGCTGTGGGAGGATGAGTCGGCCCTTGGGGGCAGACTCGTCTATGGGAATCACCAGTACCACCAGGTCCAGCGGCTTCACGAGGTCCGCCAGAAGCCGTCGATCTGCACTCGCCGGACGCAACCGCGCCAGGCGTTCGCGAAGCTCCAGGATGCCTTCCCCCGTTAGTGCGCTCACTGCGACTGCGGGGACCTCCGAAGGCAACGGCTTGGCCGCGGCCAAGTCGCATTTGTTCCAGGCGACCAGATACGGAACCCCTTGCTGAACAAAGCGCTTGATGAGGTCTTGCTCGCAACCGCCCAAGCCCGCCGTGGCATCTACCACCAACACCGCCAAGTCGGCACGGCTGAGAACTTGGCGTGTGCGCCGCACGCGCAGTTCGCCCAGGGCGCCCTCGTCATCATAGCCGGGGGTATCCAAAATGACCACGGGGCCCAGCGGCAACAGCTCCATCGACTTGGACACGGGGTCCGTGGTAGTGCCCAAAGTGTCGGAAACCACCGACATCTCCTGACCCGTCACGGCATTGACTACGCTGGACTTGCCGGCATTCCGACGCCCGAAAAAACCGATGTGGACGCGATTGGCAGATGGGGTTTCGTTGAAAGACATATTGACAAAACTGGACAATTTTGCGGCATGACTCGTTTGATTAATATATATTGTATAGGAAAATCTTCCAAAAATCCCCCTTTTCTTTTCTGAATGAATGGCAAAAATGAATCCAGGTATTAAACTTATAGTGTTGCAGTTTTGAAATACTGTGAAAGCGTCATTTGGACGACATCAGTTTTTGCCGCATTAGCATCATTCACCCTTAACCCAAGGAGTCCCTATGGCTCAAAGTAATAATTCCAAACTCATCCTTGCCATCGTCCTGCTGGTCATTGCCGGTGGCATTTTCGCCTACCGTTTCAGCACTCGTGAGAAGCTTGAGTCCACCAGCCCCACCTCCGAATTCCAGGTTCAGGCCACCCAAGCGCTCGAAGAGGCGTTCGGCGCGATCGGCAGCAAGGGTTGGAAAGACGCCAATGCTTGGGTGGATGCTCGCACCGCCCAGATGAACGCCAAGAATGCCGAGGCGATTTTCGGTGCTTCTCCCTCCATGTCGGACATCAAGGTTTTGGACTGCGGCACCGATGATGAAAACCGAGCCATCACCGTCATGACCCTCAAGGTCGGCTCCAACGAGAAGTGCATCTCCGTCTCCCTGATCAAGAACAAGCACGGCAAATACGTCTTCGAAAGCATTACCCAGTCGGGAATTGACGTGAAGGACTTCAGGACCTACTACTAAGTCCCAGATGGCATGAAACAGTCTCGCCCGACGGATGCCAAAGCCTCCGGCGGGCGTTTGCATATTCACACTCCATTGCAAATATCATCGATTTGCATGGAAAGATGCAATAGTGGCATCACAATTAACCAATTACTGAGTCTTTAAACCTTTCGTTTTCTTCCTCAACATCATTCCCAATCGGAGTTTTCACCATGGATCAATCCAAAAAAGCCCTCGTCGCAGTCGCTCTGCTCGTCATCGCCGCCGGTCTCTTCGCATGGCACTTCAAATCCAGTAGCCCCCGCCAGACCGAGGAACCGCAAGAACTCATGCTGAATACCATGCAGGCCAAGGCCCTTGAAAGCATCTTCAGCAAGGTCGGAAGCAAGAAATGGTCCGACCCCAGCCTGTGGAGCAGCCCGAAAGCCGCCAGCACCTACGGCGCCGCCGCAGAACGTCTTTTCACCGCCACCCCGTCCATGGATAAAGTCAAGATTCTGGACTACGGCACGAACAAGCAGAATGAGGATGCGCCTTTCGTCGTCCTCACGACGTCCACCACCGACGTGTGCATCCAAGTAGATTTCAAGCCGAGCAAGTCTGATCAATTGCTCATGGACAACATCTTCGAGAGCCAAATCAAGGCCAAGGACTACAAGAAATAGTAGTTTAATCGAAGCCTTCCGCGACGCCCGCCGCATTTTCAATATGCGGCGGGCGTTTAATCATAAATAACATGTTAATAACAAACAACTTATGACTTCATTGTTCGGCAATTCGGTTCAGGAGTTCTACCTGGAGAAAGTACGCAAAGTTCACGCCGAACGGGCGCAACGCATCGCCGCGCTGAAGACTCGTGCGGATGCGGAAGCGTATGTCGCCGAGGTCAGAAAGAAGGCACGCTCATGCTTCCATTTTCCTGCGAAAAAAAGCCCGCTGAATGCCGTGGTCACCGGCACGCTGGAATTTCCGGAATATACGCTTGAGAAGGTCATCTACTACAGCCGTCCGAATTACCCCGTGACGGGCATTCTCTATCTGCCAAAAAAACGCAAGGACAAGGTTCCGGCAGTGCTCTTCCTTTGCGGGCACAATCACGAGGGCAAAGGCCATGTCGCGTATCAGGCGGCCCCCCGTGCCCTCGCCCGTGCGGGTTTCGCGGTGCTGGCCATCGACCCCGTCGGTCAGGGCGAGCGTCAGCAGATGCTTGGCACGCCGGCCGGCGATATCTGGAATCCCTGTACCCAGCACAACATGCTGAACAAGCAGGCCGTCCTGCTCGGTGAGTGGTTCGGGGCCTGGCGCACCTACGACGCGGTACGCGGGCTGGACTATCTCCTCGCGCGTCCCGAGGTGGACACCACGCGCGTCGGCGTCCACGGCACCTCCGGCGGCGGCACGCTGACCACTTGGGTGACGGCGGTGGACGACCGCATCACGATGTCCGCCCCCTCTTGCTACATCACTACTTGGCTGCGCAATGTCGAAAACGAGCTGCCCATTGATGCCGAACAGATGCCACCCACCGCCCTGGCACAAGGTCTGGAGATGGCGGATTTCCTCATCGCCGCCGGTCCCAAGCCCATTCTTCTCCTTGGCGAGAAGAACGACTTCTTCGACCCCCGCGGGTTGGACGAGGCGGAGGCCGAACTCATCAAAATCCACCGGCTCCTCGGCGTTCCAGGCACGGTCGAGCGTTTCATGGGCAAGGGCGACCATTCGCTTTCGCAGTTCCTCCGCGAGGCCGGTGCGCGCTTCTTCTGCAAATACGCCGGCCTGAAGCCACCGAAGGGCGAGGACGACCTCCCGCTCTCGAAACTCGATGAAATCGCGGCGACCCCGAAAGGCCAGGTGAAATTCTTGCCTGGACAGAAGTTTATGCACGACCTGCTGGTCGAGGAGGCGCACCGCCAGAGTGCGCTCCAGAAGCCACTCACGCTGGCGGCCGCGCAGAAGGAACTCTCCCGTTGCTTGAAATTGGGCAAGGTCGAAGCCCCCTACTTCCGCATCGGTCGCCCCTCCGGCGAATACGGCGGCTGCCTCTGGCAGTCCCGCTTCGCCCTGGAGACCGAACCCGGCCGCGTGATGGCAGTCCTCAAGCTCTTCACGCTCCACGACTGGTACCACATCCCCGAGCTCTCCCCCGATGTCACCCTCTACATCCCGCACCTCGACTCCAGTCAGGAACTGCGCTGGCGCAAGCCGGACGCCAAACGCGCGCTCTACGGTCTGGATGTCCGCGGCATCGGCGAAATGACGCCCACCAACGGCGACTGGCCCGTCGAAATGCGGAATTTCTTTGACGAGTACCAGTTTGACTATCATTACGCCGGCCTTGGACTGATGTTCGACGAGCCGTACCTTGGCGGCAAGGTCAAGGACATTCTTTCCGCACTCGCCCTCCTGGAAAAGGTCGCCAAGCGCATCCACTTGGAAGCCAAGGGCCAGGGATGTGTGCCTGCGCTTCTGGCGGCAACCATCGCCGGACCGCGCTTCGCCTCCGTGGTTTTGGAAGATGGCCCCGACTCCTACCTGGAGATGGTCGAAGACAGCTATCCCTACCGCCGGCCGCTCTCTTACACGCTCCCAGGCATCCTACGAAAAATGGACCTCCCGATGCTGCGCAAACTCGTCAAGGCGCAGGTCATCTGCCACAAATAGCCAATTGAGACTCAAATCTCCAACAAAAATAGCCACTCGCACAAGCCGCGTGGCACTTTGGCATTACATTAAAATAAATTTTCCATTGCGGACACTTTCTCCGCACAACTCAACCCCAACCGAAAAGAAGGTAGTTCATCCATGAACGTCATCATCTGCAAAAACAAGCAGGAAGTCGCCAAAGAAGCTTACAAGATCGTCAAGGATCGCATCAACAACTGCCGGGCGAAGGTTCTGGGCCTGCCCACCGGCACCACTCCGGAAGGACTCTACGCTGAGATGGTCAAGGGCTACAAGCGTGGCGAAATCGACTTCTCCGATGTCCATACTTTCAACCTGGACGAGTACATCGGTCTCCAGAAGGACCACCCGCAGAGCTACCGCAACTTCATGGACACGAGGCTCTTCAACCATATCAACATCAAGAAAGAGAACATCGATTTCCTCGATGGCCTCACCGATGACATCGACCGCGAATGCGAACGCTACGAGGCCGCCATGGAGGCCCTCGGCGGCATCAAGCTCCAGATTGTCGGCGTCGGTCGTGACGGACACATCGGCTTCAACGAGCCCGGCACCTCCCTCACCAGCCGCACTCACATGATCACCCTCGCGCAGTCCACCATCACCGACAATGCGAATCTCTTCTTCGGCGGTGACGAGTCGCAGGTCCCGCGCTGGGCGCTCTCCATGGGCGTTGGCACGGTCCTCGACACCCAGGAAGTCCTGATGATCGCCTTCGGCGCCAACAAGGCCGACGCCATCAAGGGCATGCTGGAAGGCCCCATCACCACGATGAACACCTCCTCCGCACTCCAGCTCCATCCGAACGTGACCGTCATCATCGACGAGGCGGCCGCCTCCAAGCTGGAATACCACGACTACTACAAGCGCATCGCCCCCGGCAACATCGAGGCGATGTATGCCTTCCTTGAAAAGGCACGCGCCCAGGCCGCAAAGAAAGCCGCCGCGGCGAAGAAAGCCCCTGCCAAAAAGGCCGCAAAGCCCGCCGCCAAAAAGGCCGCAAAGAAAAAGTAACCTTTTGGACTGAAGGCTAATAATCCTCTCAGGGCGAGTGCAGAACTGAAAGTCTGTACTCGCCCTATTGGTTACAACCCTTTCTTTAATTGCTAATTGCCAATGTCTCATTTGCTCCAAGTCAGCGATCTCACCGTGGAGTTCGACTCCGATGACGGCGTGGTCCATGCCGTAAATCAGGTGTCCTTCCGCTTGGACGCCGGCGAGGCACTGGGGCTGGTCGGCGAATCCGGCTGCGGCAAGTCCGTGACCTCCATGTCCATCCCGCGACTGGTGCCCTCCCCGCCTGGGCGACGCGTCTCCGGGCGCATCGAGTTCGCAGGACGCGACCTGACCACCCTCCCCCTCCCCGAACTGCGCAAACTGCGTGGACAGGAGATCGGCGTAATCTTCCAGGAGCCCATGACCGCCCTCTCGCCGCTCCATCGCATCGGCGAACAGCTCGACGAAGTCATCCGACTCCACCGAAACCAACCTGCTGACGAGCGTCGTACACTCTGGCTGGAATGGCTCCGTCGCGTGGGCATCGCCGATGCAGAGCGTTGCGCGAGGGCATATCCATTTGAACTCTCCGGCGGAATGCGCCAGCGCGTGATGATCGCGATGGCGATGCTCCTCGAACCGCAACTCGTCATTGCGGATGAACCCACCACCGCGCTCGACGTCACCATCCAGGCGCAGATTCTGGACCTTTTGCATCAGGTCACCGAGGACACCGCCAAACCTCGTGCGTTGCTGCTCATCACCCACGACCTGGGTGTCATCTGGGAGATGTGCACGCGGGTCATTGTGATGTATGGCTCGCGCATTATGGAGGAGGCACCCGCGCAAGAACTATTCAGCCATCCGCTCCATCCCTATTCGCAGGGGCTGCTGGCTTCGATTCCCAGCCTCCAGAACGACCCGAAGAAACTCTCCAGCATTCCAGGGACGGTTCCCAGCCTATTGAATCCCCCGCCGGGCTGCCCCTTCGCACCGCGATGCCCCAAGGCCACCGCCGAATGCCGCGAAAGGCTCCCCGAACGCCGTGAGCCAATTCCCGGACACTTCGTGGCATGCCATACAGTGCCGCACCCGGAGGCGCGACGGCCAAACCGGTAGCCGGTCTGGCAGGGTGCGCTCCGCGCGCCCAAACCCGCAATTCCGGTCTGGTAGGGTGTGCTCCGTGCGCCCAAACCCGCTTCCGGTCTGGCAGGGCGCGCTCCACGTGCGCCCAAAACCGCTTCCGGTCTGGCAGGGTGCGCTCCGCGCGCCCGCTGTGTTAAAACAAGATTATTCATTACTATTCAAGAAGATATAAGATTTTCCTTGCAATCCACGAAACCCCTGCAATATTATGTTTTTCGCCATTATCCACCACGCAGGGGATTTCAAAATGGGTCAATTACCCGGCTTCGATTACAAACGGCCATTTTTCTATATGGTGACCATCAAAAAACGCAACGGGCTTCCCGTCTTTTCCGAACTCCACGAGGGGAAAATACGGAAGACCGCCATTACGCAGGCGTTCCTGAATGTAATCCTGCGTTTCCATCGCACCTGGTATTGCATTGAGGCCATCCGCTTCTTCGTCATCATGCCCGACCACCTTCATCTGATCATCAAAATTCGCGACATTGAAAAGCGAGTATCGTTGAGAGTGCTGGTGCGTCAACTCATCAAAACGCTACAAACTCACTTCTGGGAAGTCGCGCCAGCGCAATTCCGCGAAACGCCTGTCTTTGAATTCGAATGGCATGACTGGATTGTAATGAAACCCGGGCAACTGGCGGCTTTTCGCCGCTACATTGAAGAAAATCCCATGCGGACTTGGACACGGCATCAGAACCGGGCATTTTTCACCCAACTCCGCGACATCACTTTCCTGCAACGCACTTGGCACGCATACGGCAACCCGGCTCTGCTGGAACTGCCAGTCCTGGAACCCTTCCAGTGTTCCCGCAGTTGGTCGCCAACTGACGGCGAATGGCAACAAGCTCTAACCAGAGCCGCGCACATTGGCCCGGGAGGTGCAGGCGTGGGCACTTTCATGAGTCCTTGCGAAAAAGCGTGCGGGAATGCCATCTTCCGCACTGGTGGGGCATTCATTGTTCTTCATCCCGAGGGCTTCGCCCCACGCTGGCACCCTACCCGAAATAAGGAAAAACTCTGTGCTGAGGGGCGGATGCTCTTCCTGTCCTTATACGAGCCTTCAACTGCGAAACTCGATCGCGCGAAGCTCTACCGTCGATGCCACGAAATGGGCAACATCATCATGGGAAAACTTTAACCCCCCGCCACAATGCCGCACCTGGAGGCGCGACACCCAAACCCGCTTCCGGTCTGGCAGGGCGCGCTCCGCGCGGCCACCTCTCCCAAAGCAACCCGGTCTGGCAGGGCGCTCCGCGCGACCACCTCTCCCAAAGCAACCCGGTCTGGCAGGGTGCGCTCCGCGCGCCCCAACACCCGCACCAATTCCGTTGCAATCCCAGGCAGTTTTCCGCAATGGTGCTAAAATATGACCATGGCAACTTTTCACCAGGAGGAGAAATGAACATAAAAGAAAACATCCGACCGGCACGAGTGGCCGGAAGTTTCTACGAAGGCGACGCGGAAAAACTCCAGCGCGAACTGGACAGACGGCTCGCCAAGGTCCCCGCCTACACGGGCGGCGGTGAAATCGTCGCCGCCGCAGTGCCTCACGCAGGATATGTCTATTCCGCCGACATCGCCGCCCCGGTCTTTAAGGCGCTCGCCCAAGCCTCCTTCGACACCGTGGTCATCATCGGCCACGACTTCGGCGCCAACGCGCCTGGCGTCATCGGCGTGCTCTGCAACTACACCGCCTTCCGCACGCCGTTGGGCGAGGTGCCCGTGGACACCGAACTTAGCGAGGCGCTTCATTCGTCGGACAACCGGTTTGTGGTCCACAACCAGGTTCATCGCCAAGAGCATTCCATCGAAGTACAACTGCCCTTCCTGCAAACCGTCGCCCACGACTTCAAAATCGTGCCCATTCTCTTCGGCGAGGCCACCCCGGAACACTGCCGTCGCCTCGCGGAGCTCCTGGAGGAGCATCGCGGAAACCGCCGTATCCTCGTGCTTTCCAGTACCGACCTCTCGCATTACCCCACCGCCCAGACTGCCCGCGAACTCGACGCCCAGACCGTCGCCTACGCCAAAAGTCTCGACCTGGAGGGCCTCTGCAACTGGCAGTCCCAGGGCCCCTGGGAACGCGAATTCGGCGTGGAGACGCCGATTTGCTCGGCCGGCGGGCTGGGCACCGCCCTCGTCTGGGCACAAATGCACAATGCCAACCACTGCGAGATAATGCGTCAGGGCAACTCCGGCGATGTCTCCGGCGATGACGCACGAGTCGTCGGCTACGCCTCAATGCTCTTCGTGAGGCAGACCGCCGGCGGCAACACCGCCACGCCGGAGTTTACCCTCGCGCCTGCGCAACAGGACTACCTTTTGAAACTCGCCCGCCAGACCATCCACGATGAATTGAGCGGAACCGCTGACACTCCAGAACCGCCACAGGACAACGCATTGCTCCAGCCCGCCGCCGTCTTCGTGACCCTTCATAAGCATGGAAATCTGCGCGGATGCATCGGCACCACCGCCGCACGGCTGCCGCTCTGGCAGGCCGTCATCGAATACGCGAAACTCGCCGCCTTCGAGGATCCCCGCTTCGGAGCCGTCACCGCCGACGAACTCCCCGAACTGGACATCGAAATCTCGGTGCTTTCCCCCATGCGCAAAATCGCCTCCGCCAGTGAAATCATCCCCGGCAAGCATGGCGTCACCGTGCGCCAGGGCTTCCGCAGTGGGCTCTTTTTGCCACAGGTCTGGGAACAACTTCCTGACCTGGAATCCTTCATGGGCTATCTCTGCGCCGAAAAGGCCGGTCTGCCCTGGGACGCATGGCAGTCCCCCAAAACCGAACTCCAGGTCTTCACCGTCCACGCCTTCCAGGAACCTGCCCGATGACCCAACTCTCTCTCGCCAAGTGGTGGACAACACTCGAAAACAATGCGGTACGCTGCGAGCTCTGTCCCCGACACTGCGTGATTCCGGAAAACGCGCATGGCTACTGCGCCGTGCGCCAAAATCATAGCGGCGAACTCTTCTCCCTGGCATTCGGTCGTCCTGTCTCCATCGCCATCGACCCCATCGAGAAGAAGCCCTTGGCGCGGTTCCTTCCGGGCACCCGGACCTTCTCCCTCGGGACTTTCGGATGCAACCTCGGATGCATCTTCTGCCAGAACGACTCCCTCTCTCGCGAAACCTACACGGAGACCGACCTCGGACAATTCATCCCGCCGGAGCAACTCGTCGAACTCGCGCAGGAACATCATTGCCCATCTATTTCTTATACATATAATGAGCCGACCGTCTTCGCGGAGTATGTCTGCGACATCGCGCGACTGGCGCACGCCGCCGGACTCAAGAATGTCCTGGTCAGCAATGGCTTCATCGAGGATCAGCCCGCTGATGAGTTGTATCCCCTGATGGATGCGACAAATATTGACATGAAGGGATTTTCGCAGTCATTTTATGACAGAATGTGCCAGGCTTCCCTCGCTCCCGTGTTGCATTCGCTGGAGAAAATGCACTCCCTCGGCGTTCATCTGGAAATCACCACGCTGGTCATTCCCGGCCAAAACGACGACTTGGAAGAACTCTCCAAGTGGCTGGACTGGGTGGACGCGCATCTCGGACGCGAGACGCCCCTGCACTTCAGCGCCTACCATCCGGCCTACCGCTGCCGAATTCCCCGCACTCCGCCCGCGACCCTCTACGCCATCCGGGACTTGGCTGTCCAATATGGCTTCCCGAACGTCTTTCTAGGCAACATCTGATGCTTTTCGACAGAAAACATTCGTTTTTTCCATCCTCCCATTTGCGATTCGCAAAAATCTTGTTATATTAAAGCGTTTTCCAAGCCGGGCTAGCTCAGTTGGTAGAGCAGTGGAATCATAATCCACGTGTCATAGGTCCGAGTCCTATGCCCGGTACCATTTTGCCCTGATTCTCGCCCGAGAGTCAGGGCTTTTTTGTATGCAAAACATAACATGCTAATCTTCGACTCCCATACGCATATCTTTCCAGACAAGATCGCAGAGCGCGCCCTTGAGCATCTCAGGCAGCTGGCGCACAATCTGCCGACCTTCACGCAGGGCACCGCCGCGAGCCAGGAGGCCGCCGCGCTTAAGGCGGGCTACACCGGCTGGATGAACTGCCCCGTGGTCACCAACGAGCATCAGATGCGTTCGGTGAACGACTGGGTGGCAGCCATCAACCACTGGCCGCACCTCTCGCTGGGGGGCCTCTACCCCAATGCGCCAATGCCGGTTGTGCTGGAGGAGGTCCATCGCATCAAGAAACTGGGGCTCTACGGCATCAAATTTCACCCCGAATATCAGGGCTTCCGCCCGCTGGACCCGCAGTTCGACCCGATGTGGCAGACCATCCGTGACGAGGAGCTGCCGGTTCTCTTCCACGCCGGCTGCGACATCGCCTATCTCCGGCAGGATCAGCGTTCCTGGCCCGCCGACTATGCACGGCTCGCCGAGCGCTTCCCTGGACTCACCATCATCTGCGCCCACATGGGTGGCTGGCTGAACTGGGACCTCGTCGAAAGCGACCTCTGCGGGGCCCCGGTTTACCTTGACACCGCTTTCGCCAAAGGCTGGATGCCCGACCAAGAGCAGTATGAGCGCATCATCCGCAAGCACGGCGTGGACAGGGTGATTTTCGGCACCGACTCCCCATGGAATCCCCTGGATGTGGCGGTGCGCGAACTCACGGAAACCGCACTCACCGACGACGAGAAGCACCAGATCTTCTGGTCCAATCCTGCAAGGCTCTGGAAACTGCCTGACCCCTTGCCATAAACACGCGAAAATAAGCCGTCTGGCGTCCGACGTCTGACGTCCCGTCCTGTCCGTCCATCGGGAAATTATGAAGTTTACCCAAAGGGCGCGCAGGAGCGCGGCCATCCCTTCAGTCCGGTCGGCTCATCCTTTCCGCTCCAGCCATTTGCCACAAGTGAAGTCCGGGATGGTGACGGGCTGACCGCCCAAGGAGACTGACTCTTCGGACAGCACGCTCAGTGCCAGCAGCGTGGCGGTGTCATAGGTGTCAATGGGCGGCTGCTCCCGTTTCTGGACGGCCTCGATGAACGCGCGCAGCACCAGATAGTCCATCCCACCGTGCCCGAAGGCCTCCACGTTGATCTTGCTCCGCAGGAATTTGCGCCAAAGCGGATGCTCATAGCGCGGATACATGGCCTCAAGGCTATCGTATTTATCCGCTTCGGAAATGCCTTCCAGCCAGACCCCGCCCTTCTCCTCGGAGTAGCAGCCTAGCGTGCCGTCCAGCCGTCCGAAGCGCGTATAGGGTCCGGGCAGGGAGACGCAATGGTAGATGTCCACGGTCTCGCCGTTGGCGCAGGTCAGCGTCGAGCTAATCACGTCCCCCATCGCGAAACGTCTTCCCTTAAGTGACTTGTCTGTAACATCATGGGTATTGATATACGCCTCCATTCCGCGCGCCTTGGAGGCGGTGGAGCGAATGGTCAGGAAGCGATTGCCCCGATTGATGCCCAGCCATTGCATCACCGGTCCGACGCCGTGCGTCAGATAGAGGTCGGCGTTCCGGTGGATATTGTGGTCCAGCCGGAAATGCGGGTTCTGCCCGGTCAGAAACTGGCACAGCCTATGGCGATAGCCGCATTTTGCGTGGATCAATTCGCCGAACATCCCCTTCTTCACGAGGTTCAGGACCATCATCTCCTTTCTGCCGTAGCAGCAGTTCTCCAGCATCATGCAGGGCATTCCCGTCTCCTCGGAGGTGTTCACGAGCCTCCAGCACTCCTCCAGAGAATTTGTGCATCCGACTTCGGTGGCGGCGTATTTTCCGGCGCGCATCGCCGCCAGACACACGGGGACATGGCTGTTCCAGGGCCCGGTGGCCAGCACCGCGTCCACATCCTCCCGCACGAGCAGTTCGCGGAAGTCGCCGGCGACCGCAATCGGCTCCGCAGAATACTGCTTCGCGGCCTCCAGAAACTCCTGGCACCGCTCCTGAATCGGGTCCGCGACGCCCACAATGCGCACATCCGGCATCCGCCCCAAAAACGGAATCAGCGACAGCCCGCGCATTCCCGCCCCGACCAGCAGAAGTCCGACCTTCCGTGATGACTTTCTCCTTGAAGCCATTGATTTTTCCTCTTGCAAATGATGATGTTATGGTTATTTTTCAGGGGCTAAAGCACGACCCACTGGAGGACCGGCAGTTCGCGTGTCCGAAGTCCGGGCATGGCGGCCTGGAGACGCTGGAGGTCGTCCCGCAACCGGAACTGCGAGAGCGGCAGGGTGAACTCGTCGTGATGGGTCGGGATGAGGCAACCGAAGCGAAGATTGTCCTGAAGGAGTTGCGGGAAGCCCTTCTCCCATCGGCTGATGCCTCCGATGAGATAGTCGCATTGGAGGCCGTGCACGGCGGCGGGCAGGAGATTGGCGGAGCCGATGTTGAAGATGGTGAGGCCGTTGTGGCGGATGAGAAAGCCGAACACCTCCCCGCAAAGCCAGTTGTCCGCCAGGGCGAGCGACTCGGGCGGCGGAGGCGCGTCATAGCCGGGCGCCACGCCGTCCATCCCCTTGTGGCGAGATTCGAGGACCGTCACCTGGACGCCGCCCGGCAGCTCCAGTACATCGCCGTGATGGATGACGCGAAGGTTGGCGGCGGGGACCGCCAGTGCCCGCAGGATATTGCACGCCGTGGCAGAGCCGTAGAGCGTGGTGCCGGTCCGGGCGATGATGCGCGGCATATCGGCGAGATGGTCCCAATGCGCATGCGTCATGAGCACCGCCGAAGGCGAGGAGGTGATGTACCGGTCCACCTCCTCGGGATGATGGAGGTGAAGACGGTCACGGCTCACATACGGGTCGATCATGAAGGAAACACCCGGAGCGCGGAACTCCAGGGCGTTGATGCCATACCATTTGACTTCCATTTTCTCTGCCCTTAAAACGATTATTGAATGACGATGACGGCGCACTCCTCCTTGGGGAGCCGCACGCGCAGGCGCGTGGCATTCTTGTCCTTGCCGAGCATGGAAAAACTCGTGTCGGGGGGGAAGAACTTCAACTGGCCGCGGATGGCTTTGCGGATCGTCAGGTCAAAGACGCCAGCCTCCTTCCGGTCGGGATTCTCCACGACGACGACGGTAGCGCCATTGGTGGAGCGATAGGCAATCAGCCTGCCGCCAGACACGCTGACGACCGGACGCGCGAGCATCCCCATGACCCGCTGCGTCGCGCTGTCAACGAAGCGGCTGATGCTATCCCGCCCATACCCAAGTCGCTCGTGAAGTTCATCGGCGCGAACAAGTTGTGGCGGAACCGCGAAAAGCGCCGCCCGTGCCTTTCCGTTCGCCTTGATGGTCAGCACGGGGCGGCTTCCCTCGGCGGACGTGCCCTCCAGCAGCACCTCGCAGCCAGCCGGCAGGTAATGCCCACGGCAGCGCGGCTCGGTGCAGTACTCCACGCGCTCGCCGTCAAAGTCCGCCAGGAAATCGCCGACGGCGGAGACCGTCTGGACGGAGGTGTCGCGGCCGACGTCCCGGACTCCGAAGAGGTCCTCCAGCCCATCGACGTCCTCGAAGGCCAGGAGGCTCACGCCCTTCTTGTGCAGTTCGCGGATGGCGTCAAGGCACCGCTTCGGCACGCCGGCCAGCGGCGGCAGAACCAGGAAATCGACGTCGGCGGGGTCGAGGCTTCCCGCCTCGTCCAGCCACGCGAGTGCGCCGGCTGCGCC
>JAFZWH010000130.1 GCA_017617415.1 Victivallales bacterium
TCTAACCTCTAACCTCTCTGCTGGCGGCGCCAGCAGTACTCTAACCTTTAACCTGTGTCCTCTCCACGCGACATCCATCTTGAGCCACCCGTGCCAGGCAGCCGCGTTTCGCCAACGCCTGTAATGCACCCATGGGGACATGGTGTCGTCCAAGCCAAGCCGAAGCTCGTCACAGCCACCCAGCCACAGCTATTCCCAACTGAGAAACCCAGTCGTCTGCGCATCCTCATTTTAGGCGGCAGCGGTTTCCTGTCCGGGGATTTGGCGCGTCGCGCCGTACAAGCAGGACATCAGGTCACCATTGTCACCCGTGGGCAACGACCAATCCCCGATGGAGTTGTTGCATTGCATGCTGACCATGATCAACCAGGTGAACTGGCCAATGCAATACAGGAATGGTCTCTCAAGCAACCTAAACCCAGCCAGCCCTTCGACCTTGTAGTTGATTTCCTGGCCCGCACTCCGAAGCACATTCAGCAGGACCTCACCCTCTTTTGCGGCACGCCGCAAACCCACCTTGTAGTCCTTTCCACTGACCAAGTCTATTCTCCGCAGCACCGTACCTTCCCCCAAACCGAAGACCATGCCGTCTTCCTCGAAGACCATTCGGAGTTCGCCGAAAAACGACGTTGCGAAGAGCTGCTGTCGCATCAGGATGTCACCCAGCGCTGGACCGTCCTTCGACCCTCTATCGTCTTGGGAAATGGAGGACGTCTGGACTTTTTCCCGGAGCATCTCCATGATGACATGATGACCGAGCGGTTGTGCCGTGAAGAGCCGATTCGGCTGGTGGGCGGAGGGCATTTTCTCTGCCAGCCCATCTATGTCGGTGATCTTTCAGAGCTCATCTTGGCCTGCCCTTCCACCTCCGGTGCTGCCGGAAAAATCCTTGACTGTCCGGGACCAGAGACTCTTGAGATCCGGCAAGTCTTTGAACTGGCCGCCAAGCAACTTGGAAAACTCCTATCCATCGTGGAAATTCCTGTCGCCCAACGACTAAAGTCTAATCCAGAAGAAGCCCCCTGGCTTTGTCACCGCTTCTACCCACACGGTCCCCTGCGTCTTAGCGGACTACCCGTTCCCCACATCGTGCCAGAGTGCGCTTTGCGTGAACAGCTCGCCTGACGCACTTCACGAAACATCCTACTGCTTCTCAATGCTTTCCATTGGCTCCCAACTCACTGTCACCATTACGGATTTGGCCTTTGGCGGAGAAGGTGTCGCCCGTACGCCCGACGGCGTCTTATTTGTCCCTCTGACCGCCATCGGTGACGAGGCAGTCGTCGAAATCACTGAGGTCCGCAAAAACTATGCCCGGGGCAAACTTGTGGAACTCGTGGTTCCAGGGCCTGGCCGTACGGAGCCTGTCTGCCCGCACTTCGGCGTCTGCGGTGGCTGTCAATATCAGCATCTGGAATATACTACAGAATTCACTGCCAAGCAGAAACAGCTCCTTGACCTGCTTACCCGCATCGGGCGTTTTGAAAATCTCCCGCCACTGGAGCCGGTCTGCGCCGCCGAAACGCCGTACGGCTACCGCAACAAACTCCGCCTTGAGGCCCGCCCCGCCCGCGCGGAGAATGGTCGCAAATATGTAGAATATGGATATTTGCAGAATGACAACAAGACCTTTCTGAAAGTCACCAACTGCCCATTGGGACGCCCCGAACTGGGCAAACTCCTCCACAAGGCCGTCGGCAGCCAATGGGATCAACATAACGCCCGTCGCCGTGACAACCAAGCCCCTGCTCCGCTTACCCTCCGCATCGACTCACGCGGCAACGAGGAGTTCTACTTCGGATTCGCTCCGGGACGCATCTCATGGCTCAACGAACGCCTCAACGACCTCGAATACAAAGTCCCTGCCGAGGCATTTTGGCAAATCAACCCGCCAATCGCAGAACAACTCGTCGCCACCATTGACGACTGGACGCGCGAACTGCCAATCACCAGTCTGGTGGACGCATACGCCGGCGTGGGAACCTTCTCCTGCGCTCTTTCCAACCCGAAACTCGTAGAGCGCCTGGTCATCGAGAGTTTCCGGCAGGCCACCGAGGCCGCGCAGTACAACCTCCTCCAGCGTGGCTACGCCTGCCAGATTGTCGCCGAGACCACTGAGAAGGCGTTACCGCGACTCCTCCCAAAATACCCAGCCAACGCCACGTTGGTCATTCTCGACCCACCGCGGACCGGCTGCCAGGAGAAAGTTCTGAAGGCATTGCGCACTTCGCATCCAGCATACATCGCGTACATCTCGTGCAACCCCTCCACCCTGGCACGGGATCTCAAAGTGCTTTGCGAGGATGGCGCATATCGCCTCGCACGCCTTGCGATCTTCGACATGTTCCCGCGCACTGCCCATTTCGAAACGGCTTCACTACTCATCGCCCAACCACCTCATTCCTGACCAACGAAGATGGCTGAAAACGAACCCAATTTTGCTGGAAATCCACAGGATGGCAACCCCGACGTGACGCTGAAGGTCACCGACGAGCAACTTGCCAAAAACTACCAGCGGGCCAGGGAAACCCTCAAGGACTTCCGGGCATGGAGCACGCAGAATGACGACGACGAACTTGAGGACACCTCACAATCCCTCGCCAAAGACACCTCCTTCGCGGGACTGCTCCATTTCCTGCATCACAGTTTCCTGCCGGATCTCCCAGACCGAGACAAGACCCAGGCGACAATTCTTCTGGACAGCACGCGGAACGACATTAAAATCCCCGAAACCAATTATATCCAAACCGAGACCCAAAATGACGACAATCCTTTCCCGAATATCCAGGACTCTTGCGAATTCGGAGAGGTGTTCGACGGCGGCGGCCAAGGCATCATCTCAAAGGGCACCGACAAGACTCTATTTCGAACCGTCGCCATCAAGTCGCTTCGAAAAGAAATCCTTGACAAGCCAAACTTGAGACAGGCGTTCATCACCGAGGCCGTTATCACCGCCCAACTCGAACACCCCGCCATCGTCCCCATCCACGGCCTCTTCAGCGATGGCAAAAATGGCATCCATCAAGTGATGAAGCTCATCAATGGGCATTCGCTCAGAGAGGACCTCAGCCGCTTCGTTTCCCTGCGCAAGCAAATGGGCAAGAAACTCTCCTCGGGAGTGATGACGCAACTCTTCCACGAACGGGTCAAACTCCTGCTGAAAGTCTGTGAGGCAATCGCATACGCGCACTCCAGGGGAATTATCCACTGTGACCTCAAGCCCGAAAACATCATGATTGGAGAATATGGCGAGGTCTATGTGATGGACTGGGGATTGGCGAGACGTTTCCGAGACGACCTGGGGAGAATCATCCGGCCAAATCCGAACACGCCACTGGACGGGACTCCCAGATATATGCCTGCGGAGGTCTTCATGGGACGACCGCGCGACGAGCGATCCGACATCTTTGCGCTTGGACTCATCCTCTTCGAGATGATAACCCTGCGACACGGCTTCTCCGGAAAGAACATCCAGGACGTCATCCAGAAAATTAAAAGCAACCAGCGCACCCCCATTGCCAACCGCTTCGGCTACCGCATCGCCCCGGACCTGTGCGCCATCATCGACAAGGCAACCGCCTTCGCTCCGGAGGACCGATACCAGCACGTCAGCGAGTTCGCCGATGACCTTCACCGCTATCTCGACGGATTTGCCGTCGCCGCCCGACCGGAAAACCTGGTCGAAAAGTTCTTCCGTGCCATTCGCCGTTATAGCCGCACGCTGGTGATTCTGGTATTGGTCAGTTGGGGAATCTCCGGCTTCTTCATCATGCAACACCTCAAAACACTGAACCACCAGACCGACATCGCCCTCAAGGAGGAACGACAAAGCTCCATGAATCAACGCATTAACATGCGAATCATGGAATACGAGCATCGGCTCTCCGAGATGGACGGAAAGATCATCCGCTCCGCCATCCGGCTTTCCAACACTCTGGTTGAGTTCTCCAGCTACCTGGGGTACATCAGCCAGTCCGCAGGAATGTTTCTGGACAACGACATCCCCGCGATGCCAAACCAGGTGCAGGTCGGGGTTCCCATCGTGCCGTACCAGCAAATCACATCGCAGACCGCAATCTTCTCGCCAGTCTATAACGACTACGTCAAGCCCGACGTCTGCTCCTATCAAGTGCCGCCCGGCCGCAGCCATGACCAGATTGTCTCCGAACTCGAACGACTTGCGCCACTCACCATCCAACTGCGCGGGCTAGTCCTGAACTCCTCAAGGGGACTAGAGGACAATGGGCGCATTGCTGATCCCACCTACGCCCTCGTCCAGGAGGGACTGTTCATCCGACGCGCCTACATTGGCGTCAACGACACCCATCTCCACCTCGCCTATCCCGGCTCAGGCAGCTACCCCGAAAATTACGACAACCACGTCCGGGACTGGTATTCCGCCGCACGCCTCCAGGCAGAACACACTCTCGAGCTGCGCCCCATCTGGGGACGTCCATATATGGACACCAGCAACAAACAACAGGTCCTCACCTGTTCACTGCCCGTCTTCTCGCCCTCGCGGAAATTCCTCGGCGTGGCCGCATTCGACATCTTCTTCGGCACTTTCGCCGAACAGCTCCGGAATGACGGAAATGGCCACGGCGAGGAAATCATTGAGAAATTCCTCTGCACCAACGATGGAATCATTCTCTGCCATGTCCCCGTCCACCCTTACCGTGCGAACAACACCCCGCTCACTGAAATCGAGGCCGAACTGAAGGAGAAATTAAAGGCAATCTTCGCTGCCGACCAGAAACAGACGTCTGGTGGCTACGGGCATTATAAGGCACTCGATCATGGACACTGGGTGTTTTTCCATTATGCGTACATTCCAGGCATGAACCTTTACCTCATCGAAAAGTCATCCGAAGAGACCATCTTCAAGCAAATCGACCAAGAAAACCAGGCAAAGCAAGAGGATATGGCGGACTCCCTTGCTCTTCAGCAACCTGTCGAGGTCGAACCGCCGCCACCGCCAGATGATTTGATAGATACCCAAACCGTCGAGGAGGCCGCGCAGTGATTCTTGGCTCCGGCAGCCCCCTTTCAACGCAGTTAGCTTCATCCCGAAAGATGAAAGACCATGACTGAAAACTCTGCAAAATTCAATGGCATCGGCGATAACGCCAATCCTGACGTAACCATCAAGGTCACGGACGAACAACTCGCCATAGCATCCACCCAAGCCAAGGATCTTCTCCAAAGTCTGCGTCAGGAGGCACAGGATGAGGACGAGGAGGTCGAGTTCTCCACCTCACATTCCAACATCTCCGTCACCTCCATCGGGGGCATTGTCCGCTTCCTCCACCACAATTTCCTCCCAGACCTCGCCGACCGCGACAAGTCACGCGCCGAAATCCTCCTGGACAACACCCGCCACGAACTCAACCTCAAGGACGGCGAGACGCTCGACACCGTTCCCACCCAAGGAGTCGCCGCCAGCCTGCCGCGGCTCCAGGACGCCTGCGAAGTCGGAAAACCCTTCGCAGAAGGCGGCCAGGGAGTCATCTCAAAGGCCATCGACAAGACGCTGCGGAGGACGATCGCCATCAAGTCGCTCCGTACCGAAATCCTCGACCAGCCCGCGCTCCGCAAGGCCTTCATCACCGAGGCGATGATCACCGCACAGCTCGAACACCCCGCTATCGTCCCCATCCACGGCCTCTTTGGTGACGATGCCAACGGCATCCATCAGGCGATGAAGCTGGTCAAGGGACATACCCTCAAGGAGGAACTCCAGCGCTTCATCACACTCCGCAAAAAGATGGGCACCCAAGTCTCCCAGGGTGTCGTGAACCGGCTCATCCATGAACGCATCGCCCTCCTGCTCAAGGTCTGCGACGCCGTTTCCTACGCGCACTCCCGCAGCATCATCCATTGCGACCTCAAGCCCGAGAACATCATGATCGGAGAATACGGAGAGGTCTATGTGATGGATTGGGGATTGGCGCGGCGCTTCCGCGACGAGAAGGGAAATCTGATCGTGCCGCCCAAAGACGCGCCGCTCGATGGAACCCCGCGCTTCATGCCGGCGGAGACCTTCCAGGGAAAACCACGCGACGAACGTACCGATATCTTCGCCCTCGGACTCATCCTCTTCGAGATGGTGACCCTCAGACGCGGCTTCACCGGAAAGAGCATCCAGGAGGTCATCCGAAAAATCAAGAACAATGAACGCACCCCCGTCATCAACCGCTTTGGATATTCCCTCAGCCCTGACCTGGTCGCCATCATCGAGAAGGCCACCGCATACACGCCGGAAGAACGCTATCAGCACGTCGCCGAATTCGAGGAAGACCTGCGCAGATTCCTCGACGGACTCGCCGTCAGCGCGCGCCCCGAGAACCTCCTGGGGAAATTCTTCCGAGGCATCAAGCGCTACAGCCGCACGCTTGTGCTCCTGACCCTGCTCAGCTGGGCGACCTGCGGTGTCTTCATCACCCTGCATCTCCGCGAACTCAACCAGCAGGCCGCCGCCGCACTGGAAAAGGAACGTGCCAACGCCGAAATCCAACGCCAGAACATCGCCCAGCTCGAACTCGACCGACAACTCACCGCCATGGACGCGAAGGTCATCCGCACCGCCATCCAACTCTCCAACCATCTCACCGAAATGGCCGGGGCGCTCCGGCAATTCGGCGAGCAGGCCGCAAGGAATCTCGCGCTCCAAAACGCACTCCAGCTGGAGGAGGATGACGAGGCACTGCCCATCCTGCCATACCGCGAACTCACCCCGCAACTCTGCGTCTTCTCGCCCATCTACAATGACTATGTCAAAACGGATTGCTGCTCCTACCAGCTCCCCCACGGCAGTGACCCTGAACGCGCCGCCTTTGAACTCGAACGACTCGCGCCGCTCTCCGATGACTTCCGAAACCTCGTGTTAAACTCCACCGCCCACTCCAAATACCTCCCCATGCCCGAACAGGAACACCTCCTGCTCCACGAGGGGCTGCTCCTGCGGCGCGTCTATCTCGGTTTGGCCGACACCGGACTTCATGTCGCATACCCCGGCGGAGCCTCCTACCCCGATGACTACGACAACCGCAAACGCGGCTGGTTCAAGGACGCGAGGGCCGTCGCCGACGAACAGCACAATCTCGCCGCCGTCTGGAGCAGGCCATATCTGGACATCTCAAAGAAACAGCAGGTGATGACCTGCTCCATCCCCATCCTCAGCAAGCGAAAGCAGTTCCTCGGCACCATCGCCTTCGACCTCTTCTTCGACTCCTTCACGCGTGACCTGCGCGAACAAGGCAATGGCAAAGGAGAGGAAATCATCGCGAAATACCTCTGCAACAATGAGGGAACGCTGCTCTGCCATGTCCCCATTCATGACGAAAAGCAGCTGCTCACGGAGGCGGAACTCGAGTCCCGCCTCCGTAGACGGCTCAATTTCCTCTTCTCCGCCAACGTGGAGAGAATCCATGGCGGCTATGGACATTTCAAGGCGCGCGAGGACGGACAGAATGTCTATTACCACTACGCCTATATCCCTGGACTTCAGTTCTATCTCATCGAAAAGTCCTCCGAGGCCGAAGTGATAAAGATCATCGAGAAAAACCGCGAACTATCCAAGCACGCCACACGCACACGAGGACGGCGGTCCAGCACCGAAAAATGAGGACACCAAGGCTTCTTCCCACGCTACGGACCAGACATCCCGATGACGCCTCCCCCCAAACACCCTACCGCCAAGAAGGCGTCCCCCCCCAAAAAATCGCCACATCACTGGCTGCGTGACCATTTTGGGGTCGTTCTGCTGAGCATTGCCGCCATGGCTCTCGTGCTGCGCCTGGCTGTCAGCGCACAGCTGGCCAACACCTCGACGGTCCTTAATCCCCTGAAGGTCACCGACATGGCGACCTATCGGGAACTCGCGCTGGCCATCCGGCAAGGAAATTGGCCAGAAGTATTTGACTATCAACCATTTTATTACACCGTATTCCTGCCATTCGCATATCTCTTCTCGCCTACTGGCAGTCCTTGGCCCGTCATCGTTCTCCAAGCACTCGTTGGTGCCGCCACGGTCGCCTTGACGGGTGCATCTGCCGCACGACTCTTTGGACGCAAGGCGGGAATCCTCGCGGCACTATTGCTTGCGCTTTCGCGCTTTCATATCTTCTATACGCCATATTTGCTTCTGGAAGTCTGGTATGGCTTCTGGTGCGCATTGACACTTTTTTGTACCATCCAGGCAATTGGCACCTCCCGCCGCGCCTGGCTTTGGCATGCCTTGTTGGGCTTGGCCCTCAGCGGGGCACTTCTCACCCGCGGAAATGCCCTGCTTTGGCTGCCAGGAATCCTGCTCCTCGTCATCTGGCACGGTCGTCACAACTGGCGACGACTGGCACTCCATCTGCTACTGTTCTTCGCATGTTTTATCCTCCCTATTGCTCCGTATAGCGTGCATAACACTCGCGCGACGGGACACTTCCAAGGGGCATCCGTGGCCGGCGGGAAGGTCCTGATGCTCGGCAACAGTCCCGAGGCGCCCCCCGGAGGTCTGGAATACCCACGCACCTACTATCATTGGGGGATGGACGAGGCACGCGGTCACATGAGCGTACGTGACCATATCCTTCATTGGGCTTGCGAAAAGCCGCTCGTATTCCTGGAACTCGCCTTCCGTAAAATGCTATTGTTCTGGGACGCTACTGAAATCCCCAACAACATCAACTTCGACGTACAGGGCAAGGAGAGTTCACTGCTTCAGGCACCATTCCTGCTCCCATGGGGCATCCTCGGCTCCTTGGGGCTGGCGGGACTCCTTCTCGCCTTCCGGCGTGGGCACCAGCAGCCTCTGGTGCTCATCTGGATGATGGTTGCCTACTGGTGCGCCACCAGCGCCTTCTATCTCCTGGCGCGGTTCCGTATTGGCTTCCTGCCGTTGCTTTGTTGTGCGGGAGCGGGCGCCGTGACCACCCTCTTCCGGCAGTTCCGTTCCAGCCGTTCTGCGCACACTTCAGTCCTGCGCCATCAGCGGCTGATGGTATCTGTATTTGTGGCGTTCTTCGCCATCTACACGGTGAACTTCGCCTATCCAATCTACCAGAACTACGCGGAACCCGCCATTCACCGCCGGCTGACTCCAAACGGAATTAACCTGAAATTCCCGCACGAATTCGTTCTCTACGACCATAGTCCTATCTCCACCATGACCTCTTTCGTCGATGTACCCTCGGAAGGTATCGAACTGACCAAGCGCTTCCGACTGCCGGATGATTTTCGCGAGGCCCTTGCCGATGACGGCGTGGACCGCGTGGTCCGGCAGCGTCTCCTTTTGCACATCTTCCCGCAACAACGCGGCGTGCCCTCCGCCAGCCTCACCTACAATGGTACCCGTCTGCCCATCGCGCCCACCGTGCAGGCACTCCAAGGCGCCTTGTGGCTTGCCTTTGATTTTGAAGCGCCATTGCCTGCCGAAGGTGACCTTGCCATCTTCACCATCGACCTGGGACCCAGCCCCGAGGTCCGCCAGGTCTCCTTTGGATTGGACAATCTTCGTGACTACGGCCGAACCACATTGCACTTCTACGGCGTCGAAGAGGAGACCGTTCCTGCCGAGGCCGCTGTAGAATGGGTAATCCCTCGCCGCCCCAGACGATGGTGATGTACAATCTGAATTTGCCGCCTCGCTCGATCAAGAACTCTCATCCCA
>JAFZWH010000131.1 GCA_017617415.1 Victivallales bacterium
CAATCGTGCCGCGACTACGGCATGGAACACCTGAACGTGCGACTCCACTGCAACATCAACCGAATGTACTGGCCAGAGCGATTTGACGAGCCAATCACCTTCATCAAGCCTTTCACGACGCCGGACATCGGCGGAGACGAGGCCCTCGCCGCATTCTGCCAGGACATCAAAGGCCTGGGCTACCGCATCGGCCTCTACACCAACGCCGTGCTCCTCAGCGAAATGTCCTTCGACGCCTGGGACGAGGATATGATGAACCAGGACCCCAACGGCCGCTGGCTCTACGGCTTCGGCACCACCAACCAGACCAAGACCTCCCGGCTGCTGCCGCTCCAGAGAAAATGGTACCCCAGCTATGCAGAGCAGTTCGCCCCGACCTGCGCCTACCATGACCAGATCACCAGCCCGCCCTGCTGGCGCTACACCGACTATGACGCACGCGCCCCAGAGGCGGGGAAGTTCTCGGCCCCCTGGCGCGTTTTCGCCGAGAGCCTCCGCGAGGTACGCGAGGAATTCGGCCCCGTGCTCTCCGAGGGCGCGACGCATCTCTTCTTCGCCGGACTCTGCGACAGCTACGCCCAGCCGCAGCGGTGGACGATGAACGTCATCCCCGACTTCAATCTGCGCAAAATCCATCCTCTAAGCAATGACTGCGGCTATGGGTTGTCGCTAGTCGAAGAAAAGGCAAAGTACGGCGACAAGCACTTCGCCCACAAGCTGCTCGCCTACGAGTACGCCTACGGGAGCATCGGGCACATCGCCGACTGCTATTATGGCGCGCCGAGGTCCTCCGCCACGCCTGCCATGATCGCCAGTTACTTCCTCATCCAGCCAATGCAGAAATTCTATGCGGGCGTCAAAATCAAGGAAATCCTCTACAATGTGGATGGACAGTATCTGCCCTTCGAGGCCGCCGTCAAGGCAGGGACGCTTTCCCGCAACCAGGTGAAACTCATCTACGAAAATGGTCTGGAGATCGCCGCCAACCTGAATGCGTCAGAGAACATGAGCGTGACGCTGAACGGGATGCCCTTTGAACTGCCCCCCGACGGTTTCGCCGCCGTGACCGCAGACCGGCAGAACCTCGCCTGTTCCGCACTGATGAATGGACAGCGCGTGGATATGTGCTTGTGCACGCAAGACGGGCTTCTCTACTGCGACAACGCCCCCGCCAACCCGCTCTTCCACGCCAACGGCGCCTATCTGCTGAAGCGACTTCCCGACAACATCATAGAGCTGACCCCCGCCCCCTTCACCGCCGAGGAAACCGTGAGCATCGCCTTCAATGCGCCAGCCGTCGTCGTGGAACGCTACGCCCGTGACGGGAAACTGCTCGGCACCGACACCCTCCCCGTCGCCAACGGGCACCTCGCCCTCCCCATCACTCAAGAGACCTTCAAGTATGTGCTGAAAAAGTAAGTCATGTTCCCAAAGTGAAGGCGCCTAATTGGGTTTAAAGCTCAAGGCTTAAAGCCCTATGCCCAAAGCCCCAGACAACTTGTTAGGCACTCACTTGGAAACAAGAGTTTCAACTTCACCACCGCAACCGCTACAATGATGAAACGACTTCCCCTTGCCTTGACGCTTCTTTTTGTCTCGCTCGTCTTCGCAGACGCCAAGCCCCGCCCCGGTGACTCGGATTTTTTTCCAATCATGGGATGGGATGTCGGTGGAGAGTTTCAAGGGACCTTCACCATAGAGTTCTTCCAGGAGATGGCCGATGCAGGCTTCAACATCGCCGGTATCTTCGGAGAACCCCATTGGATCCGAATGATCGGACAGGTGGATGGCCTCTACTGCTGGGCATACATGGGCAGGGCCAACCAGGCTTGGCAGGCCCATGTCGAAGATGACGCAGTGTACCAGGAAGCCGTCGCCAAGGACCTGGCCAGCTACCGCAACCTTCCAGGAATCTATGGATATTTCGTCACGGACGAACCGACTGCCGTCCATTTCCCCTACCTCGCCAAGGCAGTACGTGAAATCAAGGCCCAGGCGCCCGATGCTCCGTGGTACCTGAACCTGCTGCCAATCACCGTCAATCCAAACGACCTCCAGGCCGACTCCTACGCCGACTATGTTCAGCGCTATATCGACGCATGCCAGCCCGCCTGGGTCGGCTACGACAACTACACGCTAATGGACGACGGTTCGCTCCGTGCCGACCACTGGGCGCAACTCAAGGAGTTCCGCGAAGTCACTTTGCGCAACGGTCTGCCCTTTCAAGCGTGTGTGCTGGCGACCGCCCACATGAACTACCGTATCCCGTCGGAGGACGACCTCTTCTTCGAGGTCTATGGCGCACTGCTTTACGGTGCCAAGGGAATACAGTATTTCAACTACTGGCCGCCACCGCGTACCAATTACCGCGGGGGTCCCGTGGATCAGCTGGGCAACAAGACTCAGACCTGGCATCACATCAAGGCGGTCAATGACAGCGTTCACATTCTGGCTCCCATCCTGAACCGCCTGGAGTCCATCTCGGTATATCACTTCCAGCCGGGCGAGCCGATGGTGGGGGAAGACCCCGCCCCCGCGGACAGTTTGGTCACGGCGCCAGGCAATAATGCCCTGGCGCTGGCCGTCGGCGAGTTCCGCGACACCACCAACGGGGACATCTATGTGATGATTCTCAACAAGGACCTGAAGCGCAGTGCAAATCTAAATAATATCCAGTGGCGCAACGCACCTGCGACTATCCAGGTCTGTTCGCCCTTCAAGGCAGGTGCGTTCCTCCCTGGAGCACCAAATTCATTCTACGGCGAGGATGCCTTCGTGGCTCCCGGCCACGCCATCCTGCTCAAACTCACCTTCGCAGAATAGTCCTCAGAAGCGCTCCGCCACGAACTTGCGGTGGAGCGCCTTGTCCGCGTATGGGTCGGCGAAATCCGACAACTCCTCCGGACGGTATCCAGAGAGGATTTCCTGCACGCGAACCATGCGATTGACTTCATCGCAGACGAAGCGGACCCGCCAGGTTCGATACGCCAAAAGTGGCACGCCATCAGGATATTGCGAATCGGGAACCAGACGGTTGCGCTTGGCATTCAACGGCTCGCTTTCCAACCTTGAGCGGATGAACTGCTCCAGACAGGAAACGCCATGCGCGGTCAGCCACGCCAGTTGCCGCATACTCAAGTCGCTGAATTCTATATTGTATAATGTATCGGACGCCTCGGTCCAGCCAGCACGTGCCTCCGGAAAGGCGTCCGCGTAGGGCAGATAGGGCTTGAGATCCAGAATCGGCGTGCCATCCAGGAGGTCGTGCGCCTTGATATATAATATAAGTCCATTAATATCAACAAGTTCTGCACAAGTCAAGCCAATCGGGTTGGGACGATAGGGCGAGCGGGTGGCAAATACGCCGACCTTATGTGTGGTGTGCCTCGGCGGCTGGACTTTCGGATGCCAGACGCCGTTGTTGCGGTCAAAGACGAAGAGAATCCAGACCCGGTCAAACCCCGCCAAGTCCGCCACGGCCTCCTCGAAGCCCTGCCCCGCCATCAATTCAATCACACCGGTATTCACGGACGCGAGCGTCCCCTGACGTGGCACATCGTAGGGATAGTGCGCGTCGCAGTGGAAGATTCCGATGGGTGTCATCCGATAATCGTTCATCGCAAACCAGCCGGCCGCGTCATTTTTTCGCGGGGCGTTTTTCCTTCGGGCGCCGATAGCCTTTGAAATGAGTCAGCATCTCGGCGTGCAATTCAGGTGGAGCAACCAGAATCCCCTCTTTGGGGAAATCCGTCTTGCCATGCAGGTCCGTCACCACACCACCCGCCTCGGTGAGCACCAGCCACGCCGCGCCGATATCATAGGGCTGGAGATTGAGTTCCCAGAAGCCATCCAGCCGTCCGCTTGCGACATAACTGATGTCCAATGCGGCGGAACCGAAGCGTCGGACACTTCGGGAAAGGCGGCTGAGCTCGCAGAAGTACTTCAGGTTGTCCACCTCCTTCCACCCGGCTCGGAGACAAGAGAAGCCGGTGGAGAGCACGGAGTCCTTCAGCTTGCCGTGTGGGCAGACATGGATGGGCATGCCATTGCAGAAGGCACCCGCGTCCTTCTCCGCATAATAGGTCTCCTTCAAGGCGGGAGCGCAGATGCATGCCGCAATGGGCTGGCCATTGCGCCACAGTCCAACGGAGACACACCAGAAGGGCTGATGCATCACGTATGAGAGCGTCCCGTCAATGGGATCCACCACCCAAGTATAGTGGTCCAAGCCACGGCGTTTTTGTCCGGCTTTGCCTGGTTTTGCTCCGCCGGTCTCTTCACCGTAGAATTCGTAGTCAGGAAACGCGCCGGCCAATTGCTTGCGCAACAACAACTCCACGGCGCGGTCCGCCTGAGTGACCAAATCCATATTCGACGCCTTTGTCCCGGCATCATTGGGAGTGATGTCCCGTTGCATCAGCGTCGCCAATGTGGCGGCCATTGTCACAACTGGCTCCAGAATGGATTGATATTGCATGGCAGCAGAGTTTTTGAAGAGGGACGCGAGTTGGCACGGAAAAATATACGGTTTTGCAGAAGACCGGCGGATGGAAGGAACACGGGCGGATGTCTATCCGCCATAAATCAACGAAACGACGTCATCTCCAATGCCAATTTCAGCATTTCCGAGTGAAACTGTCTTATCCGACATTACATTATTGAAACGCCCGTTTTTCCGGCATTGCGCCTAATGTAATTGTTTTGAATGCAATTGCCATTGCGCAAGGCATTTCATCTGGCGATTTTCCGACAGCCCCCTGCTCACTCGTTCACGAGCGAGCACTATCATTCCTCGTTCCTCATTCCTCATTCCTCATTATGCCCCAGAATCCCTCCACTTCCGCCTGGAATGCTCTCCAGGAGCACTTCGACCAGATCCAGTCCACCACCATCGCGGAATATTTCGCGCAGGACGCAAACCGCGCCGATGCCTTCCACGCCGAGTTCGGCGACCTCTTCCTGGATTATTCCAAGAATCGTATCGACGCCAAAGGGATGGAGTTGCTTTTCGACCTCGCTCGTGAGGCGAAGCTCAAGGAGAACATCGAGGCGATGTTCACGGGAAAGAAAATCAACGAGACCGAGAACCGCGCCGTACTCCACATCGCCCTGAGAAACCGCTCCAACACGCCGATTATGGTGGACGGCAAGGATGTGATGCCGGAGGTCAACCGCGTCCTCGACCAGATGGTCGCCTTCGTAAAAAGGGTCCGCTCTGGCGAGTGGCGTGGCTACACGGGGAAGCCCATCCGCAACGTCATCAACATCGGCATCGGCGGCAGCGACCTGGGACCGAAGATGGCATGCGAGGCGCTCAAGGCATTCAGTTCGCCGACACTGCGCGTCTTCTTCGTCTCCAATGTTGATGGCTTCCACCTCTGCGACACCCTGCATGGACTCGACCCAGCAGAGACCCTCTTCATCGTCGCCTCCAAGACCTTCACCACGCAGGAGACGATGACCAATGCAAACACCGCACGCAACTGGGTGCTCTCTTCCTTCGCCAGCAACGACGCGATTGCCAGGCACTTCGTGGCCGTCTCCACCAATGCCGAGGAGGTCTCGCGCTTTGGCATCGACGTGGCCAACATGTTCGCCTTCTGGAATTGGGTCGGCGGACGCTACTCGATGTGCTCCGCCATTGGACTGCCCATCATGCTCGCCATCGGTCCCGAGCGTTTCTTCGAGATGCTGGACGGCTTCCACGCGATGGACAACCACTTCCGCACCGCACCTCTGGAGCAGAACCTCCCCGTCATTCTCGCGCTCCTGGGCATCTGGTATAACAACTTCTACGGTGCCCAAAGCCACGCCATCCTGCCCTACGACCAGGCGATGCACCGCTTTGCAGCGCATCTCCAGCAGGTCTCCATGGAATCCAACGGCAAGAGCGTGGACAAGCAGGGCAACCGCGTGACCTGGCAGACCGGTCCGGTGATCTGGGGCGAGCCAGGCACCAACAGCCAGCACTCCTTCTTCCAGTTGCTCCACCAGGGCACCAAGCTCATCCCCGGCGACTTCATCGGCTTCTGCCATTCCCAGACGCCCGTAGGCGACCACCACAAGAAGCTCCTGGCCAACTTCGTCGCCCAGACCGAGGCACTGGCTTTCGGCAAGTCCACCGCACAGGTCAAGGCAGAAGAACCCGGCATCTCCGACGCGCTCGCCGCCCAGAAGACCTTTGAGGGGAACCGCCCCACCAACACCATCCTCTGCAATGAACTCACTCCCTATACTCTCGGCGTGCTGATGGCGCTCTACGAACACAAGATATTCACCCAGGGTGTCATCTGGAACATCTACTCCTTCGATCAGTGGGGCGTGCAACTTGGAAAAGTACTGGCCAAGCGCATCCTCAAGGACTTCGACGCACCAGCCGATGCTCCGCTCGCCCACGACGGCTCCACCAACCAGATCATCCAGAGAATCAAGGAGCGGTTCTAATCATTCTGAAAACAAAAAGCGAAAGCACATCGGAAATCACTATGGCAAAACTCACCCACTGGCTGAAAATGCGCTGCCGAATGCAGTGCGTAGCCAGTGGCGTGGGTCTTTTTTTCATTGCCTTGACCGGCTTCGAGTTCGTCGCATTGATGCTATGGGGTCTTGAGTCAATCACCAAGCCCGTTCAAGAAAATATATCTATCTTATTGATAATAAGTATATTATTTATATTATCAATCGCCTTTGTCTGGAATTTATGGCGGCTTTGGCGGTCCAGCACTGTCCTCCAAAAGGCCCGTGAATACAGCCGCGAGCATCCGGAGGAGCATGATGCTCTGGAGGCCATTGTCGAGTTGGAGCAGAAATCTACTGAAGGCCAGCTACGCCCATTCGAACAGGAGTTCCTGCAAGATGCCCGTGGACCATACCTGGAGAATGATTTTCACCGTCTACGCCAATCCAAGACCTTCCGCCAACCGCAATGGCTACGGCTGGCACTTGCGGCGATGGCACCAATCTTCATCTGCCTCGTGTTTCATCCCCCCATTCTAATACGAGCATGGAATGGTTTGGTTTGCCGCGTCCCGGGGCTGACCATCATCCAGATGCGACCGGAAGTAGAACGCCATCAGGATATGGAGGTCGTGGTGCAAGTAAACCGCTATGGCGGAACGCCTTCGCTGGAGGTGTGGGAAAACGGCGTCCTGACCGCTACGCCGATGCAACCACTTGATGGGAACCGCTTTCGCATTGTATTATATGATATAACTGAACCTCTTGTGCTGAGAGCGCGAACGGATTTCGTGGCCTCCGACCGCCACCGCATCACAGTCTATGACCCGCCCGCCCCCATGCGCATCGCCATTGACACCACCCCGCCTGCCTACACAGGCCGTGTCCCCCAACACCTCGACGACTTCAGCGATCTGGAACTCATCAATGGAGAAGCCCTTCACATTGAGTGCGAAATGCCTGAAGGCCAGACATGCCAATTGCTGGAATCCACCGAAACCATTGGCATTCCCGTACCCTGCACCCTGCACCCTCTCTCCGCCAAAGAGATGCGACTCCAGGCCGAATACCGCGACGCCGACGGTCACACTGCCAAAGGACCAGCCTTCACCGTCACCGCGCGTCCAGACCTGGTCCCGGTCATTGAACTCATTGAGCCGACCGCCGACGCCACCTGCAAACCAGGCGAGACTCCCTCCATCCTCGCCAATGTCATCGACGACTTCGGAATCACCGCTGTCGAAGCACATTTTTATTTGGACAAACAGCCGGAGGCCAAACAGCTGTTGTGGCTCCCTGAAACCGACGAAGTCATTCCGCGCCAGTTGGATGTCGTCTCGCGCCTGACGCTGGCTGACCAACAGCTCGCGCCGGGGCAACTCCTCACCGGCTGGCTGGAAGCCACCGACAATCGCGCCCCCGAAGTGCAACGCGCCCGTTCGGAACTCTTTTTCATCACCATCGTGCCCGACGAGTCTGACTTCGAGAGCAATATGGAAGGCATGGATGGCGAGGAAGCGCATGAGGTCAATGTCTCAGACCTGATTGTTGAATCCAAGCGACTTCTGCGCAATACCTTTGACCTGTCTGACTCCGCGTTGGAGCCACTTATGACCGAACGTCTGCACATCGAATTGGAACGTGACCTGCGTGCCTTGGAGCTCGCGGTTCGTGCACGAAGCATCGACCTCGCTCAACAATTCGGCTTGCCGCATTTGCCTCCCGAAATCCAGCAATTCTTCAATGATGCGGCAGAACAACTCGTCCAAGCCGCCACCGACGTCACGGCAAATGCACTGAAGGACTCGCTTTCACCGCAACAGACCGCACTAGTGACCCTGACAAGGCTGAATAACCTCCTGCTCGAAAATATGATGAAAATGCGGGGCAAAGGGGAAGGCGAAAGCAACCAGCAACCGGGGCAAGAAACTGACGAAGAGAACGAGGAGCAACTTTCGGCCAAATCCCAGACCGCCGCTGCAGACCGTCAGCAGGAAATCACACAACTCCAAGCGGCTCGCGAGGAACTCCGGAAAATCCTTCAGGAACAGCGTGCAATCCTCGATGACATCCGACGCGCCAACCGACTCGCCAGTTCCTACGCAGAACCCGAACACCTGCTGGCAAAGCGCACCCAGAATGTCGGAGGAAAGCTCGCCGGAATCGCAGAGGCAGAGGCAATCCAGACACCATTGCGAAACGCCACGACAGAACTGGACAATTCCGGACAGGATTTCAAGACACCTGGTCATCAAGGCACCGCCGTGATTCACGCTCGTCGGGCAGAGAAAAATCTTCAGGATAGCCTGACTCTATTGGAACAACTCCTGCGTCAACTGACCTCGCAGCAGGTGGAGAAACTCAGCGAGGACGCGAAAAAACTCGCCAACCGCCAAAGCGAATTGTCTCAGACTTCCCAGAAATTCTCAGAAAATCCACCTGATGATGCAACGCGAAAATCCGCCCGCGACGCCCAGGAAAAACTATCTCAGGCAACGGAAGAGCTACGTCAGCGCATCGAGCAGACTGCGCGAGCCATGGAGCGCGAAAGTCCCCAGGCTGCTCGCCAACTGCGAAGTGCCATGACCACCGAAGACGCAGCCGCGCTCCAGCGCTCCCAGTCCCGCGCCCGCAACGCACTTAATTACCGGCGTTACGAAACTGCCGCAACCGAACAGCAGACCGCCTCACAGCAACTGGAGGAACTCTCCGAGCGGCTTGCGGACGCCGCCGACCAGACCGGCTTGTCCCCAGAACAACTTCAGCAGGCTTTGGAGGAATTACAGCGACTGTCAGACGAGACTACGGCAGGGAAATCGGCCGAGGAACTTTCGCAACTCGCCCAAGAAGCCGCCGACCTCGCCAGTCAGACCGGCCGGCGCCTCGGCAATGACGCGCTTCAGATGACTGGCAATGAACTCAGGGAGGTCTCCGAAAGTGGCGCTACTCCGGAACGGTTGCAATCCCAGATGCTTGACCATATCGAGCGTATGCGCACGGAACTCCGCCAGGAACTCGCGCGGGTGATGGAGGATGCAACACTACGCCCTACACCGCCCGCCACCGCGCCACCCCGTCAATACCGCCAGGAGGTCGAAGAGTACTTCCGACGCCTCGGCGAATAAGTACATACCCCGTCTTGTAGCAACCCCCTGCGGGGTTGCGATTAGCCACGCCAAATGCCACGATTTGTCACCGCACTTCTGGACTGGTTTGACACCCACGCCCGGCCACTGCCTTGGCGACAGGACCCTACGCCATATCATGTATGGCTCTCGGAAATTCTCCTTCAGCAGACGCGTATCGCGGCAGTGCTGGATGCCTATCGGCGTTTCCTAAAGCAATATCCTACCATAGAGGAACTTGCACAGGGTGACGATGCAACGCTGATGAAACTCTGGGAGGGACTTGGCTACTACTCACGGGCGCGAAATCTCAAGAAATGCGCCCGGATTGTAGCAGAACAAGGGGGCTTCCCGCATACCGCCGAAGAACTCCAGAAACTGCCTGGCATCGGACCTTACACCGCCGGCGCCATCTCTGCAATCGCCTTCAACCAGCCCGCTGTCGCCGTGGACGGCAATGTCGCCCGCGTCCTCTCGCGGCTCCTGGGCAGCACGCTCTCCCGCGATGAAACCGCCGAAATCCTGCGACCATGCATTCCTGCCGGAAAGGCGAGAGTCTTTGTGCAAGCTTGGATGGAACTTGGCGAAATTGTCTGCCTCCCTCACGGCACTCCGCATTGCGACCAGTGCCCTCTGCGCACTCATTGCAATGCCTTGAAAACCAACCGAATCAGCGAATTTCCCGCAAAACCGTCCCGCCCGGCAAGACCAGTCATCCCCCTGACCGTCTTCCATTTGACCTCGCCCGACGGACGAATTGCGCTGCAAAAACGCCCCGACAAGGGACTTCTCGCAGGCTTGTGGGAATATCCAAACTGCGCTGAAACCTTGAGCCTTGAGCAAGCAAAGAAATGGCTTGAAGCCAAAGGACTTGTTGTAAATTCCATAACACCGGAACCCACCACGCAGCATCTCTTCACCCATCGCGAATGGCAGATGACCAACTTCGCAGGCACCGTCAGTCCACAACTGTCCGACTTCACCTGGGTCACACCTGAAGAACTGGAAAACCGATACGCGCTCCCCACCGCCTTTCGAAATTCTAAGGCCCGCAGCCAGGCACATGGCACTACAAGAGTAACTGCAATTCATTCATAATGAACTCACCACAGTCAAATAATTGCCGATTGGACAACGCCATGAGCTGGCTGGCACTGGTATATCTCGTCGCTTTGTTCCTGGCCATCCCGCTACGCGGTCAACTCCTCGCCGCCGACCTGGTCGCTCCATTGATGATTTGGCAATTGTGGCGTAAGCGCGAGGAACTGCTGGAAGTTTTGCTCGCCGAGGGGAAATGGCTCATGCTCGCCTTCGCCTGGATGTGCCTTGCCGTGGCGACGCAGTTTGTGCGTGGCACAGGAAGCCTCTACGACTTCGCCGTTTTCGGCTACATGGCAGTGATCTACTGCTTCTATCGCATCGCGCCTCTGCCGTCACGGAAGACCTGTGCCGTCACCGGCGCCGCATTGCTCGGACTGTGCTTCTTAGGTTGGGTGGCAGTCAAACTTGTGCCCGACGCGCCGTTCATCAGCCGGATGCTCTACACCGACGCGCACTTTTTACAACTATCTGAAAACAAATTAGTTATACGATATCAATTCCTCTCCGGCAACCCCAATCTGCTTGGTAGCGCCTATATTCTCCCCGTCATCCTGCTGTTGCCCGCCCTGGAAGAACGCCTAATCAAACTGACACGCTGGCGGCAGGCTTTCGGGCTAACGCTAATCTGCCTCATAGCCTGCCTCCCGCTTTTCGCGACCGCTTCAAAGCATCTTGTGATGACTTTCGGGCTGCTCGCCGGAACCTGGACGCTTCTGCCGCTGGCACCACAGCGTGCCATGCGCACACTTGCCACGGCAGCCGTCGCATCCTGCGGACTGCTTTGCCTCATCACGGTGCTGTTCCAGACCTACCCCGCGCTCCAGACTGCGCCCTGGGTGGACTTCTCAAAACGCGGCAACTACTCCGTCCATCAGGAAATCTATGCCAAGATCCTCTTCCACGAGGGACTTGGCGGGCTACTGTTAGGACACACCCCTGCCGAACTGCACGCCCTCTACCCCAAATACGCCGACAAGGACAAAATCCGCGCCATTCTGGAGCCATACGGCTTCGGCAATGAAACCGAGCAATTTGCGACCTTCATGGACCCCCATCAGGAATACCTGAATTTCGCATCCTTCTTCGGAGTTCCCGCTCTGCTGGCACTGCTGGCGTTCCTCTTCGCCATCGCACGCAAGGGGCTGCGCACCCAGCGCTGGAACATCGTACTCTTTGTGCTTGGAGTATTGCTGTCTTTCTGCTGGGACGACTTAGGCTCCAAACGCTGGCTCTGGGCCGCGCTGGGACTGCTTTCCGCACGACAACAAACCACCGACAAGGTGATTTCATAAGTCATAAGGTCCCAAAAGAGGAATGCATCCCAGAGCAGTGTTATTGCCACAAAATCTGCCAGTTCCATAGCTTGTTTCCTTTTTTTCCTATATATTATAGTTTATTAGTATTTCCCATATCCTCCCATGAAATCACCTCGCGACATCTATTTAGGCATTGACCTGGGCACTTCGACCATCAAGGTCGTCGTGGCGCATTTCACGCCGGACAATACCCTGGAGTTCTTGGGTAAGGGGGAAGTGCCGTCGCTCTCCATGTTCAAGGGGGAACCTGATCAACCCGGCATCGTGACAGAACAGCTCATCCAGGCCATCGAGTCCGCCCTCAAAAGCACCGCGCTGCACGACTTCCCCAACCACATCGCCTTGGCACTTTCCGGTGGCTATCTCCAGACCAACACGGTCTCCGCCACCATTGACATCCCCAGCGGACTCCCAATCACCGAAAACGACTGCGTGACCGTGATGCGCCAGGTTTATGACCAGCTCACTCCGACCGATGGTCAAACCGGCGTCGTGCCTTTCGGAAAAATCCCCCTCTCCACTGTGGTCACCCGCAATTTCCGGCTGGCCGACGGCCGAATCGTTTTTGCGCCAATGACCCAGATCTCTTCCAAGCTGACCTATGATGCGCTCTATTTCGCACTCGACCGTGAGCGCTACCAGCGCATCATCAGCATCATTGACGAAGCGCTGATGAGCCGGCGCGTCGATTTCACCGTGCCTGTCCCCCTGGCGCTCTCCTGCGCAGTCTGTCCTCCAACCAGCGTTGCGGACAACCTTCCACTGCCATTGATCATCGACCTTGGTGCCGGCGTGACCTCGCTCTCCATGCCCACCCCCACCGGCTGGTTGCTCGCCGAGCAACTCAACATCGGATGCGACCACCTGGCCAACGACATCAACCTTGTCTTTGAACTCAACGACATCAAGACTGCACGGACCTTGGTACGGGATTTGGGCACCTATCGATGCACCGCCATACCAGTCCAAGACGGCGATGCACGGATGCTCACCTTTCTCTCACCCAAAGGCGCCAAACTGGAAATCGCCGCCAACGACCTGGAGAACGTCATCGAGGCGAGGCTCCGAGAACTTTTCACCATCATCGCTCAACGACTGGAGGAAAACCAGGCCTACGACTGGCTGGATCAGGAAGTACTGCTCACGGGCGACGGGGCATTGATCCCCCGCATCACCGAACTGGTCAGCAGTATCCTAAAGCGGAAGGTCCGCCTCGCCACCCCTTACAAGGTGAATGCCATCCGCTTCTTCGACACCATCCCCCCGCGCTACATCACCATCTGCGGACTGCTTCGCGCTGCACGCCAGGAACAGCTGCTGAAGGAAGAACGTGACCAGCAGGGCAATGTGCTCGACCGCATTGGCATTGGTCTCCGCAAAGCCTGGCAGGCCATTTTCGAGTGGTAGCCTTACAATTCTACGGGGGCTATGCCCCGAACCCCGGCGGTTCCATACCGCGCCGCGACCATACAATTCTACGGGGGCTGAGACGCCCCCGAACCCCCGCAGAACATTCCTCATTCCTCATTCCTCATTCCCCATGACCGCCGATATTCTTCTATTAGGCATTGGCACCGCCGGCTCCCGTGCGGCGTATTACATCTACCAGCGAGGTGGATTGCCGGGTCTGCGCATCATGGCGGCTGACTCGGGGGATGAAATCAACGAGACTCCATCCACGCTGACTGCCGCACATCTTCCTCTGCCGCCGAAGGTCCCGGCTGGTGAGGCTGCACGTACAGCAAACGACACCCTGAACGGCATTTTGGAAGCCGAGCGAAAGAATGCGCAGATGCTCTTCATTGTCACCTGCCTCGGTGGTGCCACAGGCGCCTACTACACCCAGGCGGCACTGCTCTACGCCACGCTTCACAACCTCCCCGCCGCCGCGCTGGTTGCCATGCCCCATGACTTCGACAGCGAGGAGTGCAAATGGACCGCCCAGTCCACCTTGGACACTCTGCGCGCCCAGCATTTCAAAGTCTTAAGTTTGGACTGCCAGACCTTTGGAACACTTTTCCCAGACGCCTCACGCGAAGCCGCCTACTCCCAAGCCGTCCGTTGGATTGCCGAAACCACCTTGGGCTACCTGAAGCTCTTCTCGCTACAGGAAAACTCCCGTAGTGGAATCGGCAAAGGACCGACAGACAAACAACGCACGAGGCTGGGCTCCGACAGCCTTCCTCGCGGCATCTTCACCGGCGTCCCCGCGACCTTCTACAATGGCGAGAATCTCGACCTACCCACTTACTGGAGACAGCACACAAAACAATAGCCTGCGGAAAACATTTGGGTATGCTGGGGCACCTTTGCTGAAGCAACGATGCACCGAAGGCACACCTGCCAAACCTTTAACCTTTACTCCTTAACCTCCAACCTCTAACCTCTAACCTTCAATGACTAACATTGCTGCATCCCTAAAGTCTCTGGCGGCACTCTCCCGCCAATATGGCGCCGACCCCGAATACGTCTTCCTCGGCGGCGGCAACACCTCCTTCAAGACCAAGAGCGACCTCTACATCAAGCCCTCTGGCGTGGCTCTGGCAACCATCCAGCCCGAGCAGTTCCTGAAGATGGACCGCAAGGACCTCCAAAAGGTCTTCACCGAAGGCCCGAAGGTCGAGGGCGACGCCCGCGAGGCGGTGGTGAAGGCCCTCCAGCTGGCGGCGGTACGTCCGCAGGGCGCGGGACGGCCCTCGGTCGAGGCCCCGGTCCATGAAATTATTCAGTATCAGTTTGTGGTTCACACACATCCTGCATTGGTCAATGGCCTCACCTGCGCCAAGAACGGCAAAGCCGCCTGCGTCAAACTCTTCCCGAAGGCCATCTGGCTGGACTACTGCAACCCCGGCAGTACGCTCGCCTTCAACGTCAAAGCGGCGCTGGATACGGCCTCAAAGAAGACTGGCAAGCAGCCGCAGGTGATTTTCCTGCAGAAGCACGGCGTCTTCATTGGCGCGGACACCTGCGATGAGGTCGCCAAACTCTACGCCCAGGTGATGGATACCCTCAAGAAGGCCTACAAGAAGGCGAAGATCGCCGTCACCGACCCCGACCTGGATACCATCGCGGACGACGCACTGCTGGAGACCGCGCCGGTGCTGCGCACGCTGCTTTCCGACGCGGAGGGCAACCGCGCCATCGTGAAGGCGGTCGGCAACTCCGCCGCCTTTGCGGGACCGCTGACGCCGGACCACATCGTCTATGCGAAATCCTTCGCCTACAAGGGTTCTGCGGATGCGGCGAAACTGGCGGCCTTCCAGGAGAAATATGGCTACCAGCCGAAAGTTCTGGAGATTCCCGGCAAGGGGCTCTTCACCGCCGGGGCCACGCTCAACGACGCGAAGTCCTCCGCGATTGCCTTGGCCAACGCCCGCAAGATCGAGGCGCTCACGGCGGCCTTCGGTGGTCCGAACTACCTGACCAAGAAGGAATACTCCTTCATCGAAAATTGGGAAGTCGAGTCCTACCGCCGTTCCATGAACGGTGTCGCCGGTGCCAGCCGCCTCGCCAACCGCGTCTGCGTGGTCACGGGCGGTGCGCAGGGCTTCGGGCTGGGCATCGCCGAGTTCCTCATCGCGCAAGGCGGCACTATCGTCCTCGCCGACATGAACTATGACGGTGCCCAAGCCGCCGCCGACGACCTCTGCGCGAAATTCGGCAAGAACCGCGCCTTCGCCGTGGCGGTGAATGTCGCGGACGAGGCATCCGTGGAGAAGATGATGGCTGACATCGTGCGCGAGGTCGGTGGCATCGACCTCTTTGTGAACAACGCCGGCGTGGTACGCTCCGGTTCGGTAATGGAGCTCACGCTCAAGGACTTCTCGTTTGTAACCAACATCAACTACATCGGATACTTCCTGTGCTCCAAATACGCCGCCCGCGTGATGGCCACGCAGATGACCAGCCCCGACAGCCGGTGGACCGACATCGTGCAGGTCAACTCCAAGAGCGGTCTGGAGGGCTCCAACAAGAACGGCGCCTATGCCGGTTCCAAGTTCGGCGGCATCGGCCTTACCCAGTCCTTCGCCAAGGAACTGGTCACCAGCCACATCAAGGTCAATTCCGTGTGCCCCGGAAACTACCTGGACGGACCACTCTGGAGTGATCCCGTGCGCGGACTCTTCGTTCAGTACCTCCAGGCCGGCAAGGTGCCCGGCGCCAAGAATGTCGAGGATGTACGCGAATTCTATATGGCGAAGGTGCCGATGCACCGCGGATGCCTGCCCTCCGATGTCGCCCGTGCCATCATCTACTGCGTCGAGCAAGAGTACGAGACTGGCCAGGCCATCCCCGTGACCGGTGGACAGAACATGCTCCACGCATAAAAGCCAAATCAGCCAGAGGCGATAGCCTTCCCAACCGCCCCAGTTCCGAAGCATATTTCGGAACCGGGGCGTTCTTTTTTGAGGCAACTTGCCAGAATGGGACTATCGGAAAAGCTCGCAGATTCCATAGATTCTAAGGCAACCAATCGGCATTTCTCATTTTCGCACACGAACTCCCAAAAAGGCATGGGAATTTCCTGTAGAATATTGGATTTTATAGGCTTTTGCGCTTGGTTTTCTCCCATTTTGTACTTATAATATAGACTTATAATATAGATAAGACAGTCATTTGCAGTAATCACCTCCAAATTTAACCATATTTCGACATGAAAAAGTCCTTTACCTTGATTGAACTGCTTGTCGTCATCGCCATCATCGCGATTCTGGCATCGATGCTTCTGCCCGCGCTCTCCAAGGCGCGGGAGAAGGCCAAGACCATCTCCTGCCTCAACAACCAGAAGCAGACTGCTTTGGGCATGCTGATGTACGCTGACGACAATGGCGGCATCATGCTGTGCGCCATCCACGAGAACAACACCGACGCCCCCACCAAGCCAAGTTGGATCGGCTACCGCGCCTTCTACTCCAACGTGGATTGGTACAAGAAGAACTGGAACAACAACGACAACTTCAAGGACACCGGCTCGAAGCCCGGCCTGAAGATGGCCCTGAGCCAGGGCTACTACTCCGGCTGGGTGGACGAGTGCCCGACCGCCCGCACCAAGCGGTCAACCACCCCGGTGTGGCTCCACGAGTACTCCTACGCGATGCCGGCCTTCAACCGCTCCTACGGGGCATGCCCCGGTGCCTACGCCGATGGCTCCAACGACAACAAGAACCGCAACTTCATGAATTTCACCAATGCGGTCTGCGGCCCGGCTAAGTGCTGGCTGCTCGCCGACTCCATGCACCAGACCACTCCTGACAAACCCGAATACGGCTATTCCCGCGCCTGGGTCAACATGCCCAACTCCGAGACCAACGGCAAACTCGCCGCGCGCCACCTCCAGAAGGGCAACATGGCCTACGCCGACGGCCATGCGGCGACCCTCGGCTATCAGCAGATGGCCCAGGAGATCGCCCATGTCTGCTACTGGGTGAATCCCCAGTATATGTGGCTCGGCGGCGCCGGCGGTGCGCTCATTCAGGTCACTGTGGACACCACTATACGCTACGTCTCCTGGGACAACACTTGATTTGCTCTCGCCGATTTCAACCACGCATTACCTGCCCAAGCACTTATGAAAAAGTCCTTTACCTTGATTGAACTCCTCGTCGTCATCGCGATTATCGCGATTCTGGCCTCGATGCTCCTGCCGGCACTTTCCAAGGCGCGTGAGAAGGCCAAGACCATCTCCTGCGTGAACAACTTGAAACAATGCACTTTGGCCATTCTGATGTACGGCGAAGACAATGGCGGCGTGGTGCTCTCCGGCTGCACCGCCGGATACACCGCCAATCAAACCGGCGACTACCTGGGCTGGCGCGTGGTGTACTCCAACCATCAGGGCTACAAAGACTGGAACAACGCCGCCTGGGCAAACAATCTGACTGTCAGGCTGGGGCAGGGCTATTACAGCGGCTGGGTGGACGAATGCCCCAGCGCACGCAGCGCCCACCACAACATCGGCATGGTCGGTGACCAGTCCTACGCGATGCCGGCTTTCAACCGCTCCTACGGTGCCATGCCCGGCGCATACGTCAACCAGGACATCTGCGGCTATCCGGAGCGCAACTTCTTCCGCTACGGCAATGCGGTCAGCGGTCCCGCAAAGGCCTGGATGATGGCGGACGGGCATTTCACGGGCAATCCCTGGCCCCAGGACGGGCGCGAGACCAGCCACAACTACATCGGCCAGCCCAATCAGCAGGGGCACAGCCTGGCCGCCAAGCACCTCCAGAAGGGCAACATGGCTTTCGCGGACGGGCATGTGGTGACCCTGGACTACCGCCAGATGCAGTATTATGTCGGCATCGTGTGCTACTGGGTGACCCCGCACTACATCTGGGTCGGCGGCAAGGGCGGCGCATACGTCCCCGTGGACATCAACATCCCCGATGCCGAAAGGTGCAAGCAATGGGATTAAGACTTTCGTAGAAACTTCTACTCTCCCAAGGCGCACCGACAGCCAACGGTGCGCCTTTTTTGTGGGGCATTGCGCAAACCGCTTCGCAATTTTCAAGTTATGCATTAAATTATTGCGCTTGTCCAAAGAGTTGGGCATCTGTCATGCCAGCAATCAATATGTTCAACGAACTCGCCATCACACTTAACGACCAGATCCAGGCCGTCAACCCCGTCGCCTACGAGATGCTCTCCGCACTCGGCAAGCGCATCTATTTCCCCAGCAAGGGCATCCTCAGCCAGTCCGGCGAGGCCAAAACGCTCGCCAAGAAGTTCAACGCGACCATCGGCACCGCCCTGAAAGACCACCAGGCGATGAGCCTGCCCTGCGTGATGGATTCCCTCCCCGGCTTCTCGCCAAACGAGGCGCTGCTCTACGCGCCATCCTACGGCCAGAAGCCACTCCGGGAGGCCTGGAAGGCCAAAATCCTGCATGACAATCCGAGTCTGGCGACTGTGCCCTTCAGCCTCCCCGTCGTCACCAATGGCCTGACCCAGGCACTCGCCCTCGCCGGCGATCTCTTGCTCGATCCAGGCGACCATGTTTTAATACCTAACATGCTTTGGGACAACTATTTACTGAATTATTCAGACCGTCTTCAGGCAGATTTGCGCCACTGGGAGTTCTTCCAAGGCGACCGCCTCAACACCATGGCCTTCGCACAGGCGCTCGAAGGCTATATGCCTGGTCAAAAGGTCTTCGTCATCCTGAATTTCCCAAACAATCCCACGGGCTACACTCCCTTGGAGAGCGAGGCCCAGGCTTTGGCGGACACGCTGCTGGCCACCGCCGAACGTGGCGTGCGGGTGGTGGCGTTGATTGACGACGCCTATTACGGTCTTTTCTTTGACCCGGCTTGCATCAAGGAGTCGCTTTTCTGCAAGGTTGCCGGAAAATCCCGCAACCTATTGGCCATCAAGGCAGACGCCGCCACCAAAGAGTGCTATGTCTGGGGCTTGCGCACGGGTTTCCTCTCCTTCGCCATCGGCGGCGCCGAGGCGGACAGCCCGCTCTTCACGGCGCTGGAGGCCAAGGCCACCGGACTGGTCCGTGCGACCATCAGCAATTGTTCCGCGCTCTCCCAGAAGATCATCACCAACGCCCTGACCTCAGGGAAATTCTACGAGCAGCGCGCGGCGAATGTCGCCATCATGCATGAGCGTTGTTCGGCGGTCATGCAGACGCTGACCGAGCATCCGGAATACCGCGAGCATTTCGTGGCATATCCCTTCAACAGCGGCTACTTCATGTGCATCAAGGTCCTCAAGACCTCCACCACAAAACTGCGGAGATTGCTGCTGGACAAGTATGCCACGGGAGGCATCGCCATGAGCGACACCGACTTCCGACTGGCCTTCTCCTGCGTCGAAAAGGAGCAGATTCCAGAACTTTTCAAGACCATCTACCAGGCCTGCAAAGACCTTGCATGACCGGCAACGGTTTTGTCAAATGGTGGTATATTTCCACCGATGACGGTTTTTGATGCCCGAAATCACGCATCCCGACAATTCTGCCGTGGATGCATCCATCCCAACCAACCAATCCTGGAGAAAACCATGGCTGCTGAAGTGAATCAAGATGTCTGCGTCGGGTGCGGCGTATGCGAAGGCGCGTGCCCGGTGGGCGCTATCAAAGTCGATGGCAAGGCGAAAGTGGACGCGGAGGCGTGCGTCTCCTGCGGTGCCTGCGCGGGCGAGTGCCCTGCCGGGGCCATCGAGGTGAAGTAACCCAAACCGCCTTCCTGCTACGGCCGACGACTGGAGAGACTCCCGCGTCGGCCGATTTTTGTTTGGCACCATTCGTTCTATATGAACACCGATTTAATCATCCTCGGCGCCGGCGCGGCGGGACTCTTCGCGGCCTGCGAGGCAGCGGATGCGGGACTGCATGCAGTGCTTCTGGAGCGACGACACCGTCCTGGACAGAAGCTCCTGATGTGCGGAAACAACCGGTGCAACCTCAGTCATGCCGGCACCGCCGAAGAGTTGCTTCGCGCCTACGGAGCCCCTGTACGGGATTTCCTTGCGGCCGCGATCCGCGCCCTCCCCCCAAATGAATTGCAGCGCTGGTTCCAGAACCGCTTGGGCCTGCGAACCAAGTTGTTAGGGAAACGAATCTATCCCGCCAGCGAAAAAGGCGACGATGTCCTGCATGCCTTCCTCGACCATCTTCGGGACCGCGATTTTCCCGTCATCTATAGTGCCGCCGCCGAGGCAATCCAGCCCATAGAAGACGGCTTCCGGGTCGTCACTGGTAATTTCACGCTGGACACGCGGAATCTCCTCCTCACCATCGGCGGTTTCTCCTATCCCCGTACCGGCTCCGTCGGGGACGGCGAACGCTTCGGCAAGTCCCTCGGCATCCCCTTTGAACCCGCCCGTGCGGGGCTGGTCGGTCTGGAACTTCCGCCCAGGACCCCTTTGTCAAGAATTCCAGCCTCCACCGATGTCCAGGAAGTCATCGTGAGTGCCCCGGACCTTCCACCGTCAATCGGCAACCTGCTCGTAGAAAACGGTGTATTACGCGGGTCAGCCGTTTTCGATCTCACTCGCATGGCGGCACGCCAGAACCGAGACGACTTCCAGATTGCCATCGACTTCTTCCCCCAGGAAACCCTCGCCCAACTCGATCGACGCCTCCAGGCGCTCCTGATCCGCGTCGGCGGAGACCTCCGTACCGCCATCAACGCCATCGGATTGCCACCGATGCTCGCCGCCGCCCTGGCCGAGGACGGTGTGGAAACCGCCGAACAGCTCAAGAATTACCGCCCCGGAAGACTGCGTGCAAGACCGCTCAAAGAGGCGATTGTGACCGTCGGTGGACTCGCACGTAGCGCCTTCGACCCGGAAACCATGCAATGTCGGCTATTCCCAGGACTTTATGCGGCAGGCGAGGTGCTCGACATCGACGGCCCCACCGGTGGCTACAACCTTCACGCCGCCTTTGCGACCGCGCACTTGGCAATGGCACATCTCGTCAGCCGATCAAGCCATCCCTCCGCCGGACCACGCCGCCGCGATGACCTTCAAGCGGACAGCCGGCCGCGCTCGCGCAAATCGGATCCTCGAAAATCCGCCTGGGGAAAACACTTCTGGGACGGGAGACGACCCGCGCGGTAAGGCATTGGCTGAATTCGGGGGGACCGAGACTCGAAAAGGCCCGCCACCGACGATGATTTTCGCAGTTTGGATTGCGGAGTTGAAAAGATGGATTATATTAAGTAGTTGCACTATCATTTTTGTTAATCTGTTCTTCAACGTTTGTCAAGGAATTAAGATGGCTGTCAAGATTCGTCTTCGTCGCACTGGCACGCGCAATGCCGCATGCTGGCGTATTGTTGTCGCGGATGCTCGTTCGCCCCGCGATGGTCGCTTCATTGAAAATCTGGGATTCTACGATCCCCGTCATGATACTGAGAAACTGGATCTGGAACGCACGAAGTACTGGTTGAGCCATGGTGCGCAGCCATCTGAGACTGTGACGGATATCATCAAGCGCGCCGAAGAAGGCAAGCCCTTCCCACCCCGCAAGGCCCAGAAGCCACAGGCCGCCCCTGCCCCCAAGAAGGTCGCCGCTCCTGCTGAGGAAACTCCTGCTGAGGCACCCGCCGAGGAAGCCCCGGCCGAGGCCTAGGCCCCGTGCATTATGTCATTCTCTTTTCTGAAACGTCTATTCGGCGCAGAACCCCAAGAGGGAGGCACTCTGCCTCCCATCGTTGAGGATGCGTCGCCGGAGGCGCCCGCCGTTGTGGACGCCGTGGTGCCGGAGCAGCCCGCGAATTTCGAGGGGCTGCAGAATTTCGTGCGTTATATGGCGTGCAGCCTGGTAGACCATCCAGATCAGGTCACCCTGACCACCGCTACGAAAAACGACCTCACCATCATTCAGATTCACTGCGTCAAAAAGGACATCGGGAAACTCATCGGCAAGAGCGGAAAGACCATCACGGCCTTGCGTACTCTTGTCTCCAGCGCCGCCAGCCATGCGCGGCAGCGGGTGACCGTCGATGTCATGGACGAATAAGTCCTACGCCGTCTCCCTAATATGCAGATTGACATCGTCAGCCTGTTCCCTTCCATCTGTCAAGGCGCCTTGCAGGAGTCCATCATCGGGCGTGCCTGGAAAGACGGGATTGTGAAGCTCAATTTTGTGGATCTGCGTGACTACACGCACGATGCCCGCAAGACCGTTGATGACACCCCCTATGGTGGTGGCGCCGGAATGGTCCTGCGGCCGGAGCCCATCTTCGAGTGCCTGGCCGACTTGCGTACGCCGGATTCTCACGTCGTGCTGATGACCCCGCAGGGAAAACCCTTCTGCCAGGCGAAAGCACGGCAATTTGCAAAGCTCTCCCATCTCATCCTCATCTGCGGACACTATGAGGGCATCGATGAACGCGCACGGCAGTGCTTGATGGACGAGGAACTCTCGCTGGGTGACTATGTCCTGACCAATGGTGCCATTGCGGCTTCCGTGGTCACGGACGCCGTGGTGCGGCTGCTCCCCGGCGCTCTGGGCAAAGACGCCTCCAGCGAAGAAGAATCCTTTGGCAACGAACCGCTTTTGGAATATCCGCATTTCACCCGTCCAGTGGAATACAAGGGAATGCGGGTGCCGGAGATTTTGCTCTCGGGCAACCATCAGGAAATTGAGGCGTGGCGCCTGGAGCAACGGGTCGTACGCACTGTTTCGCGCCGCCCCGATCTGCTTTAAGCCATTTAATCACTCCCAGAGCCATGGCTTTGGGAAGAACCCCTTTTGCTTATTCAACAACTACTGTTCCATAGGAGTCCAACCCAATGAACACGATTCAGAAAATCCATCAAGAGAACCTGAAGGCCGATGTCCCTCCGATGAATGTCGGTGACACCGTTCAGGTCGGCTTCCGCATCATCGAAGGCGGCAAAGAGCGTATTCAGAATTTCACCGGCGTAATCATCGCCAAGAAAGGCACCGGCATCTCCCAGAGCCTCACGCTCCGTCGTGTCCAGGCTGGCCAAGGCGTCGAGCGCGTGGTGCCGATTCATTCCCCGCGTGTCGCCACCTTCAAGGTGACTCGACGTGGTCTGGTTCGCCGTGCCAAGCTCTACTATCTGCGGCACCAGGTCGGCAAGGCCGCCAAGGTCAAGGCGGCGGACGAGAAATAACGCCACGCCTTTTGTTTCTGGACGCAAAGGTGCGTCCATTGCATCGGCTGGGAGCTTCTGCCCTCGGCTTTTCGTGAGAAAAGGCACGGCGACGTGCCTTTTCTTGCTATTGAGGCAATATATTTGCGGCAAGACTCATAGGGGTCTTTTCATAATTGCCGTGAGAACGGCTCTCCAACATCGGGCATGACCGGAATCGCACAACCGTTCCGTTTCGAGACGCAAATCCGCGAAATGCATCCGGAAATCACCGCCATCGCCGGCATTGACGAGGCGGGGCGCGGTCCTCTGGCTGGTCCCGTCGTGGTCGCCGCAGTCATTCTGCCAGCTCCGCCAGACACCTTCGACCTTCCGGTCAACGACTCCAAAAAGCTCTCCGAGCGACAGCGCATGGAACTCGCCGATGCGCTCAAAGCCGACCCGCGTGTCCGATACGCCATTGCCCAGCGAAGTGCCGCTGAAATCGACCGTCTCAACATCCTTCGAGCCACGCAGGATGCCATGCGCGAAGTGGCACTTGCGGTCGAGGCGCAATGGGCACTGGTGGACGGCAAAGGATTCCAGCCTTTCCCCATTCCTGTCAATTTCATCGTCAAAGGCGACGCAAACTCCGCTTCCATCGCCGCCGCCAGCATTCTTGCCAAAACCACCCGTGACGCCTGGATGGTCGAATTGGACCAGCGTTATCCAGGCTACGGCTTCGCCAAGCACAAAGGCTACGGCACCGCCGAGCATCTGGCCGCACTGAACCGCCTGGGGCCATGCCCCGAACACCGGCGGTCCTTTGAACCCGTCGTTCAGCCGACACTTTTTTGAGGTTGCCAACCACAGTTGCCTTGCCGAAGCTCTTAAAAATGCATATAACAAATTGATTTATATGCATTTACATTATAATATAATGAAATTCCCAACAAACATTGTCGAGCAAGTGCGCAAGCATCTGGATCCCACCCCGTGTGGTCTGGTTCGGCACTTGGTCGAAGCGGGACACGAGGCGTATATCGTCGGTGGCGCGATACGCGACTTGCTGCTGGGGACCTCTCCCAAAGACTACGACATCGTGACTTCCGCCACCCCCGAAGAGATTCGTCGCGTCTTCGGCCGACGGCGTTGCCACATCATCGGCCGTCGCTTTCGGCTGGCACATGTGTATGCCAATGGCGACCTCTATGAAATCTCGACCTTCCGGCGCATTCCCAACGAAAGGGAACGACAAGGCAGGCATGCCGATACCGACGACCATATCATCTGGAACGACAATTGCTTCGGCACCCTTGAGGAAGATGCGACACGACGTGACTTCACGGCCAATGCGCTCTACTTCGACGTCGTCGGCTCCCGTGGCATTATCGACTTCTGGGGCAGTTACCAGGACATCCGTGACCGCCGAGTGCGCTGCATCGGCAAGCCTGCCGAACGCATGGAGGAAGACCCCGTGCGCATGCTGCGTGCCCTCAAACTGGTCGGTCAGTTCAGCTTCAAGCTGGAGCCGGAACTGGATGCCGTAATCCGCGAGCAGGCATCAAACATCCGGCTGGCCTCCCCCTCGCGCCTTTTCGAGGAACTGCTGAAAATCCTCAAGCATCCAGCGGCCGACCGGACTCTCCAGGAAATGCACAACCACGGATTCTTGAAGTATTTCTGGAATCTGCTGGATGCCGCATGGGATGAACAGGAGGGCAAACTCGCCCGGCATCTGCTCAAACTCCGTGGCGAAGCGATTCGACGTGGCAACTATTCCAACTCGCGTGGTCTGGCGCTGGCAACGGTTTCCACGCCGTTCCTGCTGACTGCAATGAATCCAAGCGCCCCCACCGACTTCTGGACTGGCTCACTGACCTACAACCAAACTGCACAGCGGGCCCTGCAGCTCGTCTTTGATGGCTTTCTACTACCTAACGCCTTTGCACACCGCATCCTTGAAATCATTGATTTGGTTCCACGGATGCTTCGGGCAACGCCGGAAAAACGCGAGAATCTCTTCAAATGCAGGGAATACCGCTATGGCCGTGCGCTGTTGTCACTTTTGGTACAGGCTTTCGGCTGGGATTCTGCGAAAATCCTCGCTAACCTCCCCGAAATCTCGCCTTCCTATGACTTCTGGAACGACCCGCAGGAGCTTTTCGACTTGGACGCCTCATTAGCAGAAGAACAGTCCGCCGATGCGGAGCCATTGCCCAGTGACACAGAAGTACCCCCATCGGAAGAGCCCAAGCCGACACCACGCCGAGTTCGCAAAAAAACACCCCGGAAAGCCGAATCTGCGTCCTCCTCAACCGCAGCGGAGACGCCAGCCACATCAAATGAGGAGGCTTTGCCACCAAAACACGGCAACCAGGTGGTTCCGCTTCGCAAGACTCCCGCAGACGCCTCGAAAACTCGCTCTCGCATTTCTTCTGAAGAAAAACCCGCAACCAATCTGAAGCGCGTGGAAATTCGACCAAAGATGGAAGTCATTTCGCCCGCGTCGAAGAAGTATTCCGCCCGCCTGATATCCCTTCGCAAGGATGGTCAGCGAGTGCCACTGCCGAATACCGAGATACCGGAGTCCGCCAAACCTGCGGGAAAAGTCGAGTTCAATACCTCGTTCATCACTGCGCCACTGCGCAAACGCCGCCCCCCCGTCGAGACCGAGTCCATCACCTTCTCCCCCGCCACTTCCAAGCCGACGCCACGCAAACGCTCGGCGGAAGGCCAAACCGGCAAGTTCAGGGCATAAACCCCGAAGACGCATCTTCACGCAATGCTGTTTTCCTGGAAAAAAATCCTCTTGAAAATCATCATCATCGCTGTCCATGCGATGATTTTGGGTGCGCTCTTCTTCCCCCAAGTCCGAAAGTTCTTCACAGGAGAGAAGAAGCCCACGCCAGAAGTACAGCCCGTTACGACTACGCAACCTGCACTGGAGGAAACGATGCCCAAACCAGATGCACCACAACCCGACAAGCCCGCGGAGGTGCAAAAGCCCGCGGAGGCCAAAAAGCCCGTGGAAGAGCCCAAGCCTCCTGTCGAAACGAAGAAGCCGGCGGAGACCGCCGCCAAGCCCGCAGAACAGAAGAGTCCGGCGGAGACCGCCGCCAAGCCCGCAAATGGCGCCAAGGGTGTCCTGGGCGGTCTTGTACCTTACCGTTCTGGACACTACAAACTGGGCGTGAAAGAGCTGTCCCCAAAGGTCGCCAAGGCAGTGGAAATCATCCGTTCTGGCATCCTCATTGACTTGGACACCCACACCATCTTGTGGGAGAAGAACTCCTCAAAGCAATACCCTATCGCCTCGCTGACCAAGATGCTCACCGCCCTGATGCTGTTGAAACGCATCGAGACCACGCCCGACGTCACGCTGTCCACGACTGTCAAAGTAACCAACGAGGATTTCAGCTACATCAAAAGCCAAAACATGGGCAATGGCGCACTCCTGGAGGCCGGCGACAGTTTCACCCTCCAGGAGTATCTCAAATGCATGGTGATCGCCTCCTGCAATGACGCCGCATACATCATTGGCAAATACCTCGGCGACGGCGACCTCGCGACTGGCGTGAAGCGCATGAACGAGCAGGCGAAGGCACTGGGGCTCAACGACATGTCATTCCACACCCCGAATGGCCTGCCCGTCAACCCCAATGGTCCGAACCGCCGAGAGAACCAAGGTTCCGCACTCTCCATCGCCTTCCTGGGCGAATGCGTCATGAAGTCCCCGGAATATATGAAGTGGGCTGGCACCAAGCAGGACCGCATCGTGCACCACCGCGGCAACCAAACCGACCTGGCCTCCACCAACCACCTCCTGCGCGACCGCGTGCCCGGCATCACCGGCCTCAAGACCGGAGTCACTAACGGCGCCGGACAATGCATCGCGCTCTCCTGCACCCGCGACAAACACACTGTCATCCTTGTGGTCATGGGCATCCCCCAAAATGGCGACAAGGGCAAACGGCGCGACGAGGCCGCCAAGCAACTCCTCGACTGGGCCTTCCAGCAACTCGCCAAGTAGTGGTTCAGACGGGACAAGCGGGACAGGCAGGACCTCTCGCCTCCCTGCTGGCGGGCACTGCCGCCGTGAACACGCCGGCGTCCGAGCCGTTCGTCTTCGCGGCGGACGCGCTTGAGGAAAACCGGCTCCGTTTCTTCACGCTCGCCTCGACGCTCTCCGGCGCCGCCGGCACTGC
>JAFZWH010000132.1 GCA_017617415.1 Victivallales bacterium
GCGGCTGGAAGAGCTGGAGGCCACGCTGACGTCTAGAGGAGCGATGCATTGGTTGCAGGAGCACCTCATTGCCTATTATGCCGCACGTGGGCAGGAGTCGTTGGGGAATGTTGAACAGGCCGTGGCGGATTACCGCCTGAGCCTGGCGCGGTGTCCGAATTTCCTGTGGGGTATTGTCCGGTTGGCGCAATTGCGTCCTGACGAGTTGTCCGCCTCGGAGCAGAAGTTGCTGAAATGGCAGCGTCGTCTGAATAATCCTATTGGTTTCGTGACCAAGGGGTTGCAATGGCTGGACCTGGAGGCCACTCCCGAACGGGTCACCACGCTGCATGAGCCTGTGCAATGTATGTTCGCCATGCTTTGCACGGATGACTTCAACAATTCTAAGGAATGGCGGGCGGTGTTCCAGGATCGCCGGGGAAAGGTCTTCCAAAAGAAGCTGCTGGAACGGCGGATGAGCGGGAAACTCCTGACCACGAGGGTGGGAGAACTTCTGTTGCTCCCCATTCCAGTGCTGCCTGGTATCGACGCCGCCAGCGGATGTCACCGAAGCCTTCAGGACGGCGACTTGACCGTTACCATCGGATCCTGTGCCACCCGAGCGCTGAGTTTGCAGTTGAGGAAGTGATATTTCAGCGGGACGCGTCCCGCGCCCTTCGTGTTTTGAGGCGGTGACCGGAGGGACGCGCTCCCCGTGCGCCCTTCGTGGGGATTAATGTGAATGGCGAGTTAAAGGTATAGTCCCTTTCCCATTGCGTCCCCTATGCCCTTAGCATTCCCAGAGGTTGGAGGCGATTTCGTAATGTCGGTCGTCTTCCAGATTGAAGAAGGCGGCGGTGGTCATCGGCGGCAGTTCGCAGGAGAGGACGCCCTCCCGTAGGGTGGCGCGCTTGGCCTGGAAACGCCGGTCGGTCCAGCATCCGATGGCGCGGGTATAGAGAAGGTATCCGGCGATGACCTTGCGCCCGGCGGCGTCGTATTCCGCAACGAGGGTATTGCCTTCACAGTGGGGCTTGCCCGGACGATGGAGGCGTTGACCGGCTAGCACGGCGCGCGCGAAGTCGGGGCAGATTTCCTCGCGGTCTGGCGTGAAGTGGTCGTGAGGATATTCCGGACGCTCGACCATCCAGGCGTGGTCACCGATGGCGTGGGCGGTTTTGAAGGCAGTGTCGATGGGGAAGTGGTAGTCGTTGGTGCTGCCAAAAAGCAGGGTGGGCATCGGGATGCGCGAGACGAAATTGGCGGGGTCCCAGAGGTCGCACCACTTGCAGAAAACACCGTAATCGCAGCCACCTTCCGGGATGTATTTGCTCTCACGCTCCCAGAAGCCAGTGCCATAGACGGGTATGGCGAAGCGGAATCGGTGGTCGATGGCGGCGGTCCAGAGGGTGATGACCCCACCCCAGGAGATGCCGCCCAGCCCGATGCGGTCTGCGTCCACGCCCGGCTGTGCCCGCAGGAAGGAGTGAGCCAGGATGTTCGCCGCGACGGCATGGAAGGGCCATTGGTCCTCGAAGGGCTCGTCGGTTTGGGCATAGCAGGCGGGATCCCAGCCATCCGGTCCGCTGAACTCATGTTGTGGCCAGGCGGTGTTGTAGCGGGTACAAAGGGACCAGGCGGGGACCTTCCCGCAATTGTCCACTGCGATGGCTGCGAAGCCACGTTGGTTCCAGAGCTGCACCCAGTCCGGCAACGCAGTGCCGCCGCCGCCGTGAATCAGCACAATCCCCGGGACGGGATGCGCGGCATCCGCGCCCTCCGGCAGTTGCCAGAAGCCGAAGATGCGTGTGGGCTTGCCATGGTAGGCGGGACCCTCCAGGAAAAACTGGTTCACGCCGGGGTAGGGAACCACATTGGCGGGATATGCCGTCGGAGAGGTCTGCCATGACGGAAAGGCGGACTGCAAGGTTTCTATCGGTGAAAGATTGCTCATAAGTATTTCTGTCTGGTATGTTATGTTGTCTAATTTATGCAAGTTCGCAGTTTGGAAACGCGGGGCACCCACCACCCCCGCCACCACCCACTTTCCGTACGCTACACGCGGAAAGCCATTTGTCAAGTCGCCAAGTGAAGTTTCCCAGACAATCTTTCCTTTTCTATGATTTTGTGAAATGGCTGGTGCGTGGCTGCCATCGGCAGGGGGAATTGTGCTTGGGAAATCAAGGCTTTGGGGGACGTGGCTGTTTGAGGCTGTTTCGTTCCCAGAAGACGCCGTCATGGTAGCCTTGGATGGTGGTGTCATGCTCAGCATCTTCCAGCCGTTTGAGCGCCCAGCAGCAGTATTCCTGGCTGAGTTCGACACCACAGAAACGACGCCCGAGTTTTTTGGCGACGACGGCGGTGGTTCCGCTGCCGAGGAATGGGTCGAAGACGAAGTCGCCGGGACGCGAACTGGCGAGGATGAGCTTCGCCAGCAGTTTTTCGGGCTTCTGGGTGGGATGGTCGGTGTTCTCAGGCATCGACCAGTAGGGGACTGAGATGTCGTCCCAGAAATTGGACGGGTAGGTAAGGCGGTAGTTTCCTTCGCTGGTTTCCTCCCAGTCCTTGGGACGCCCATTTTCACGGTAGGGTGCAATTACGCGGCGCTTCTGCTTGACCGCTTCCACATTGAAATAGTATTTGCCATCCAGCGTTCCGAACCAGATGTCCTCGCAGCAGTTCTTCCAGTTGCTTTTGGCGCCGCGCCCCTTCTCGCGTTGCCAGGTGATACGATTCTGGACATGGAGGTATTTTGCCATTACCTGGTACTCGGCGGCGGAGCACTGCCAGTCTCCGCACAGATACACGGTGGCGTGGGGCTTGAGGAGGCGCAAAAGCCGGGGGAACCAGGACTCCAGGTATTCCTGATAGGCGTCATTGCTCCGATGGGCGAATTTCACGTCGCCGAAGTGCTTGTCCAGATTGTATGGCGGGTCGAGAAACAGCAAGTCCACGAAGGCGTCCGGCAGGAAATCGAGTATCTTGAGGAGGTCACCGTGGATCACCCGATTGGTGAGGTCGCCGGCGATCAAATTATTCTTGGGAGACAGGAGTTGTGGTGCCAGGCGTTGGCGTTCGTCCTCGGTCAGTATCAAGGTGCGGTTTCTGGGGGCACGGACTTTCATAATTGGAACATTCTGGCATCAAAGGCGGTAATTTTCATAATATA
>JAFZWH010000133.1 GCA_017617415.1 Victivallales bacterium
AAGCGCACGCCCGTCGGCCTGGGCGGTCCCGCGCCCGTCGCGGCGGAAACCGCCGATGCGGACACCGACAATGACGAGGCGCCCGCCGTCGAGCCCGAGGAGCCTGAAGAAGCCGAGGAGGTCGTGGACGAGAATGCGCCCGCCACCGAGGTCCGCGAAATCAAGGACCACTACCGCCGCACCAACCGCGGCACGCAGGGCGTCACCAGCATCAAGTTGATGCCGGGCGACCAGGTGGTCGCCGCCATGCAGGTGGAGCCCGACACCACGCTCGACTTGCTGATGCTTTCGATGCTCGGACAGGCCGTGCGCATCCCTGTGGCGCAGGTGCGCCGCACGGGACGCAACTGCAAGGGCGTCAAGGTGATGAAGTTCTCCAAGGACAAGGACGCCATCGCCAATGTCTCCCTCGTGGACAAACTCTCCGAGGAGGACGAGGCCGCCAACGCCGCCAAGGATGCCGCCGAGGAGCGCTCCGCCGACCGCGCCGCCGCCTTCCAGGAGAAACTCTCCGCCGAACAGGCCGCGCTGGACGCACAGGCCGCCGAAGAGGAGCGCCTCCGTCAGGAGGCCCTCGAAAACGGCGACGAGTAAGATCGGGAGGGCCGCGCTCCAACCTTCGCCCAAGGGCTTCGGCTTGGCATGCCAGCGCACCCTCTGGCTGGGGCTTCGGCGCGGCAATTTGGATAAGTGGGACGATTGGGACCTGTGGGACGATTGGGACGGTGGTTTGCGATTGCCTTGTCCCAGCTGTCCCGCGTGTCCCGGATGTCCCGTGTGTCCCAGAAATACTCCGGAGACTAGGCAAAATAAAGATAAATCCCCTTGAAAAAATGGGACAGTGGTTTGCAATTGCCTTGTCCCAGCCCAGCTGGCTCCGATGTAGTTGTTGACCACGAAGGCAACATCGCGCCCCAAGCGCGACCATGGCGGGATGACATCGCGGAAGTGCCAGTTTCGACGAACGCCTGGCGATAAAATGGCACTGGTACAATGCAGGTCGGCAATTCCGCAATATGTTAAGAAACACGCACGTCTTGCCGCCCGTAGTCCATCGCATGGCGGAACATGCCATGCAAGAAGGACAATGGATTCCTTGAGAACTCTGGGTGTGCCTCGCCCACTCATCAAGAACAGCTTGAGAAAATCGCGTATGACGAACTATCTTTGCCGTGCCTTCCTCGTCTGCAGTCTCCTCGCTCCGCTATTATGGGCTGAAGAGCAAGTCAACCCTTTGAAGCTTTGCGTTACCATCTCTGGGGAGAACGGCTCTGGGTCTGGATTCCTGCTTCGGCATAACGGCAAGCTGTATGTGGCGACGAACAACCATGTCATTTTGGAATTGCGGAATCCAGTCATCAAGGGGGTCAATGGCGAAGTCATACCTTTCAAACAAGTTCTTTCGGCATCAGACCGTGACGTAGCCTTGATCCCCATCGCGCAGTCAGCCAGCCGCGGCGCACTGGAACTCGAAGAGCATGTTGACGACATCTGGCCAAACGAGCCGCTCACATGCCTGGGCGACAGCGAGGGCATGGGGGTGGTCGTCTTCTGTGCGGGGAAATTCCTCGGGCTAGGCGCGACCGCCCTGGAGACCGACGCGCCGTTTGTGCCTGGGAACAGCGGTGGGCCAATTATCCGCGACAAGTCCCAGAAGGTCGTTGGTGTCGCGACATACATAACTCCCCTCAGCAACGCGAAGTGGGCAGAAGGGACGAGGTTTGAAAATATCAAAGGGAACGCCGTCCGCCGATTCGCCACCCGTCTGGACAACCTTGACTGGGATGCCCTGGTCGCTCTTGATCAATCGGAAATCCACGATGCACAGACCGTTCTAGGTCCCGCTGCCATCAAGTTAGACGGGGAGCATCCTTGGCCGACATGGGAACTGATACAGGTTTACAACATGGCGAAGCATGGAGATGCAGAAGCTCAATATGTGCTTGGAATATTCTTCGCCTATGGGGAGGAATACGAAGAAGCGGTCAAGTGGTACCGCATTGCTGCAGAGCAGGGAAATGCGAAGGCGCAATACAACCTCGGGGGCATGTATAACTACGGGCTAGGCGTGCCGAAGGACTACAGGGAGGCGGCGAGGTGGTGCCACAAGGCCGCCGAGCAGGGACATGCGGAGGCACAATACAACCTCGGGTGCATGTATGGTAACGGCAAAGGCGTGCAGCAGGACGATGCGGAGGCAGCGAAATGGCACCACAAGGCCGCCGAGCAGGGACATGCGGAGGCGCAATACAACCTCGGGTGCATGTATGGCAAAGGCGAAGGCGTGCAGCAGGACTATAAGGAAGCCGTCTGGTGGTTCCGCAAGGCGGCCGAGCAGGGATATGCGAAGGCGCAAAACAACCTCGGGGTCATGTATGACAACGGCTGGGGCGTGCAGCAGGACGATGCAGAGGCAGCAAAATGGTACCGCAAGGCCGCCGAACAGGGTTTTGCAAACGCGCAAAACAATCTCGGGGTCATGTTTGAAAACGGCCAAAGCGTGACAAGGGACTACGAGGAGGCCGTCTGGTGGTTCCGCAAGGCGGCCGAGCAGGGATATGCGGAGGCACAATTCAACCTCGGGCGCATGTATGACAACGGGCAAGGCGTGCCGAAGGACTACAGGGAGGCGGTGAAATGGTACCGCAAGGCCGCCGAGCAAGGACGTGCGGATGCGCAATGTGCCCTCGGGTGCAGTTATGCCTTAGGCCGAGGCGTGCCGAGGGACGATGCGGAGGCGGCGAGGTGGTTACGCAAGGCCGCCGAACAGGGACATGCGGGGGCGCAATATTGCCTCGGAGTCAGTTATGACAACGGCTGGGGCGTGCCGAAGGATGCCAAGGAAGCGGCGAGGTGGTACCGCAAGGCCGCCGAACAGGGGGATGCGAAGGCGCAGGAGGCTCTCCGCAGACTAGGCCAGTAGCGTGCCCCCCGCAATCGGGAAAAGACCCCCTGTACAGCCGTCCGGCCATACAGGGGGATACTATTATTGCCTGGTCTTTGGAGGATTCCTGGGACAGATGAAACAGCTGGGACAAGGCAATCACAAACCACCGTCCCATTCGTCCTACGAGTCCCATTCGTCCCATTTGCCCAATTAGGCAAGTCAACGAAATAATTCGAGAATCTTTCATAAAAAGTCATATTATTATTTGTGATTTCTTAATAGAAATTGATAATATATTTTGTTGAAAAATTATTCGCTATTTAGTTTGCATGGCATCTGGGCTGCGCTATATTAACTGCAAACGTCCCTTCCCCCTCATCCCCGTTAAAAAGCAGGAAGCAAAATGCCCCAGAAGACAAATCTCATCGTGGTGAACGACGTGGAAATCCGGGTCCGTCAATTTAATTCAGAGGATTACATCTGCATTTCCGATATGCTCAAAGCCAAAGATGGTGACTTCTTCATCTCGGACTGGCTGCGCAACCGCAATACTGTTGAATTTCTAGGAGTTTGGGAACAGGTATTCAATCCAGCTTTTAATTATGGCGAATTCGCCATAATTAAAAGCCAAGCGGGCCTAAACAATTATAAACTTAGCGTGAAGGAATGGATGGATCAGACCAATGCCATTGGTCTGGTTGCTTCTACCGGACGCTACGGCGGAACTTTTGCCCACAAGGACATCGCCTTTGAGTTTGGCATGTGGATTAGCCCTGCCTTCAAGATTTATCTCATCAAGGAGTTCGAGCGCCTCAAGGACGCAGAACAGAAACTGCGGGGCTGGTCGGTCAAGCGTGAATTTGCCAAATTGAACTACCGTATCCACACGGATGCCATCCAACAAAATCTCATCCCACCGGAACTGACTGCAAAACAAGCTTCTTGTGTTTATGCGGATGAAGCAGATGTGTTGAACATGGCCCTCTTTGGAAAAACTGCACAACAGTGGCGAGTCGCCAATCCCGCCAAGTCCGGCAATATCCGCGACTACGCAACCATCAACGAACTGATCTGCCTGGCGAATCTGGAGAGTTTGAATGCCGTGATGATTGCGGAAAAACTACCCCAAGCCGAACGACTGCTTAAATTGAATCAAACAGCCATACATCAAATGCAAATACTTGAACAAGTCCATTCCCCTGAAAAACGGAATGAATAACAATCTCCTACCTGGGTTCTTGGTGGACTTCGGCCACTATCCAGAAGCCGAAATCAAACGCATGCGAAAATGGTTTTTGTGTCACAGCTGTCCGGTATAAATTTCCCGCGAAGCACGCGAAACACGCGGAAAGTACACGACCTGCGCTGAAGGTGAAGCCTCTCCGGCACAGCCGGAAATGACGCGACATCCGTCGCCGGAGCGAAAGGGCATGCCTTTCATCCTGCGCCGTCTGCCGCGTCCCGCGTCCGCTTCGCGGCCGCCGTCTTCACCTGCCATGTTCCACGACTTTCCAGTCCGCGAAAATGCCTGCCGCCCGCGCGACATGAAGTGGAGCGCGAGGCCGTCACGAAGGCCGGCGCGGGAAAGCGGGCTTTCCATGCGGCGGCATTTGCGGCGGCCGTTGCGACCGCCTGCGGGCGTGGGGGAAGGCGTGGGAAGCTCCCTTTCGTGTGTTTCGTGTGTTTCGCGGGAAAGCCGTCCAGTTTTTTCCACATTGCCATTTTTACCGGACAACAGTGTTTTTGTGTGTTTTGTGTGTTTTGTGGAAGAAAAAGGATTTCTGAACAGTTGCAACCTGTCCAGCTGGATAAATGGGACAGTGGTTTGCGATAGCCTTGTCCCGGATGTCCCACTTATCCCACCCAAGGCAAGTTAACGAAATACTTCCCCAGAGGAAACCACCGTATCGATAAGATTCCCTTTTCATTTGCAACAGATTACTGGCACTGTTGGAAGAAGGCGGGGCCGCCGAGGTCTTCCAGTAGCGTCAGGGGGATATATCCCATGACCCAGCCGGTCATCAGGCAGTAGGGTCCCCAGTCGGCATCGTGGGCGATGCCGTGATATTCCCGCAAGTCCATGTCGTAAGCCCGCATCCAGGCGCCGTCAAACCGCGCGTCCTGGCTTTGAATTTGGATATGGAGCAGATATCGTCGCACGCCCTGATAGAGGCGTTCCACTTGTGCGGAGAGTTCCGTCGGGAGGCTGCTGCGTCGCAGTAACCCCAGCGTGGCAAAGAGATAGTTGTTGCAGTAGAGCTGGTCGCCAATTCGGTCTCGGCCGTTGCCTGAGGCCACGGCCGCCTCCACGGCGCTGGTGCGCTGAAAGATGTCGTCCTCTCGGAAGCCGCCACAGGGTTCCTGGAGGCTTTCATAATAGTCCAGCAATTGCTTCAGGCGCGGTGCGCAGTCCGTCTTGCCCAGGACATGCAGACTTGCGAAGAGCAGAATGGCGCGACTCAGCGCATCGGGTTTGGAGTGCCCCATCGCCGTGGAGTCCAGGTCCACCAACTCCGCGAAACGCAGGACCGCCTTCTTGGCCTCGGCGGTGCCGTAGCAGAGCAGAAAGGCGGCCATTTCGCCATAGAAGACTGGCGTGCGGCTGACCTCGCCGCCAACGCCGTCCTCCAGGGAGAAGCATCCCGAATAGAGTCCGCGTTCACCGAGCCACGAGATGCACGCCTCGGCGAGTCTTTCGGCGCATTCGCGGTAACGGCGGATACCAGTCATCCGCCAGAGGTAGAGCAGCGCCAGGCCATGCCGCGCGGAGTCGTTGGCGTAGATGACGGGGCTGTGGTCATACCAGCGCAGGAAGCCCGAGGCATCCTGGATACGACGGTCCAGGAGAAAATCCGCCATGGACCTGGCGGTTTCCAGCAATGACTGGTCCTGCGCGTAAACGCCCATGCCGGCAAAGAGCGCGGCGCTCATCAGGATGGCGTCCGTGCGGTAATTCTGGCGCGGGGAGTAGTCAGCGGAGAGGAACATCTCCAGGATGCCGGAGGTGCCGTCGGGCTTCGGCATCAGCCCGCAGCGGCGATGCCAGGCGACGGCGGATTGCAGTGCGGTTGCGGCGTCCGTCCCCTTGGAAATCGTGAATGGCCGTGGCCAGGTCTGGTCGAATGCCTGCTCCACATGAGTCCTTTCCGTCTGTGTGAGGTTGCTCCAGAGCGTGCACAGCAGGTTCCGCCATCGTGCGTAGGGACGCATGAAGAGCGCCTTGCAGGCGTGGAGATTCATCGTTGCGACGACGCATCCCTCCAGGTCGTCTATCAAAACGGGATAACGACGCGTCGGTTCGCGGACTGGCGCAGACACCCCGAGGAAATCGCCGCCTTCCATCAGGACCTTTCGTGGGCGATTTGCGTGAAGCATTGATGGAATATAATATAACTTACTTGATTGCAATATGTTATTATTATATAATAGGCACTCCTGGTTGAAGTGGCACTCCTTTCCCAGCGTAAAAGTGGAAAAGACCTCGCGGGCCAGGTAGTTTTGTACCGGCAGGGCCTCGACGTAGAATCGGACACCCCTCCGTTTCCATTCCAGCAGGCGATAGAGCGCATTGAGACCGGGTTCGGGCATGAAGCGCTGTCCCACATCATAGCAGGGCATCAGCACGCAAAGCGTCTCGGCGGGGACGTCGGTTTCCAGCAGGGCGTCCAGGCTTGCGAAAACCTCCACTTGGGCAAAGCGCTCCAGAAAGGAACGGAATTTTGCGTTTCCGCCAATGAGCCTGATTGGCATTTTACGGCTGGTGGTTTGCATCGATGTCTGAAGTCACGGAATTTGGGAACTCTGCCTAAATGTAATCTGAATCCGTGAAATTGCATTGCTGTCCGGGAAAACCGTGCCTTGCGCTACACGCGCCAGCAGCAAGTCGATGTTGCCACGAGGACGATTTTATCCAGCGGCATCGACCGCGTTTTTTTGCCTGTACGCGCATGCGCGTACAGATAGGGAGGTATGCCCCCACCCCCTACGATGGTAATGTAATGCGGTTTTCGTCCGGTTGCAAGTCCGATGGCGGGAAAGGAAACGGAATCTTAGTTTTCCTATGATTTTTGCCTTGGGACAGTAGTTTTCCCGGCCAGCAGTGGTGAAATTGTGAATTCACTGCGCGGTTATCTGGGTAAAAAGCCACGAGGCTGAGAATCACATTCATTTGAGGTGATACATTTTAGCATCTGTCCAAACTGCTGAAACTGGAACTGATGGTGAAGAATGCCCTGCTAGCCTTGTCGGACGAGGAGTTGCTCAAACTCTGCCGGGTGGACTTGTGTCGCGGCACGGGCCCCGGAGGACAGAAGCGCAACAAGACCTCCAGTGCGGTACGCATCACCCACCTGGCCAGCGGTCTTGCCGCGATGGATGACGCCACACGCTCGCAGCACCTCAATCGCGCCCATGCGCTGGCGAAACTGCGCGTGGAGTTGGCGGTGAATCTCCCGCCGGACGAGGAGTTCGCGCAGCCGGCTATTCCCTTGGAGCCGATGCCTCGCGCGGGGCGTCCGGAGTATCCGCTCTGGCTGGGCGAGTTGTTCAGCGCACTGCAACACCATGGTTTCCAGCCCGCCCCCGTGGCGGCGGTCTACGGCTGCTCCACCGCGCATCTCATCCGCGTCATCGGCAAGGACGAGACCGCCTGGCAGCACTTTTCCCAGGCACGCCAGCGTCTGGGGCTGCCGCCGCTGCACCGGTAAGGGGGTTTGTACCCTACAATTCTACGGGGGCGGCGCCCCCGTACCCCTGCGGTTTGGCACTGGTGTGTTCCCGTTCGCGAGAACTATCATTCCTCATTCCTCATTCCTCATTCCCTCATGGCGACTCGTGATCTTGCGCAACTGGCCAAACAGGCCTCGATACCCCTTTCGGATTGTAGTCTGGATGCCCGCAACCATGCGCTTATGGCGATGGCGGATGCACTTGCTGTGCACGCCGATGAAATCCGTGCGGCGAATGAGCGCGACCTGGATGCGGCTCGTCAAAATGGCCTGGACACGCCGTTGCTCAAGCGCCTGGTCTTTGACGACGCCAAACGCGCTTCGGTTATTGACGGACTGCGTAGCCTGGCCGCTTTGCCGGATCCGCTGGGGCGGGTGCTCACGCATACCGAATTGGCAGATGGACTGGAACTTACGCGCGTGAGTTGTCCAATCGGCGTGATCGGCATTATCTTCGAGGCCCGTCCGGATGCGGTGGTGCAGATTTCCTCGCTGTGCCTCAAGAGCGGCAACGCCGTCCTGCTGAAGGGCGGCAGCGAGGCGTTGCACACCAACCGCGCCCTCGCCACCGTAATCGCGGAGGCTACGGCGACCTGCGGAGTCCCTGAACATTGGATTCAGCTTCTGGAGACGCGCACCGAGGTCACCGAGATGCTCGCGCTTAATGAGTACATCGACCTGATTGTGCCGCGCGGCTCCAACGCCTTCGTGAAATACATCATGGAGCACACCACCATCCCCGTGCTCGGACACTCCTCGGGCCTTTGCCACCTCTACATCGATAGCGCCGCCAACGCCGAGATGGCCTGCCGCATCGCCGTGGACGCCAAGACGCAGGCCCCCGCCACCTGCAACACCATCGAGACGCTCCTTATCCATCAGGACGCCGCGACTGCGCTTCTGCCACAACTCGCTGGTGCGCTGCGAGCCGCCAAAGTCGAACTCCGAGGCGACGAGCGCAGTCGCGCCATCGTGCCGGATTTGCTCCCCGCCACCGTCGAGGACTGGTCAACTGAATATCTTGATTACATATTGTCTATTAAGGTAGTAGATGATATTTCTGAGGCGATTGACCACATCAATCGTTTCGGCTCGCATCACACCGACGCCATCGTGACCGATGACGAAAATGCCGCCCGGCTCTTCCAGCGCCGCGTGGACTCCGCCGATGTCTTCTGGAATGCCTCCACACGCTTTGCGGACGGCTTCCGCTTCGGTCTCGGCGCCGAGGTCGGCATCTCCACCAGCAAAATCCACTCGCGTGGCCCCGTCGGGTTGGAAGGCCTCACCATCTACAAGTGGCTGCTGGACGGCTCCGGCCAGGCGGTCGCACCCTTCTGCGATGGTCGCGCCAAATTCACCCACCGACCACTATAAAGCGAGAGCGAAAGGGTTCCCCGCGTGCGACATTACACGCTGTCCCTGGACACGATGACCGGCTTGACCATTCCGTGGTAGGTTTTGCCGTGCGAAACCGCCTGGATGCCTTTCCAGAGTTTCTGCATGTAGTCGGACATCTGGGGCGCCACGGTGGTCAGGGCGGGGCGGCAGAATTGGCTGAAGAAGTTGTCATCGAAACTGATTAGCGCGATTTGCTGCGGCACCTTGATATTGCGGCGATGCAATGTATCCAGGAGATTGACTGCGAGGTGGTCAAATGGGCTGATCAGCGCGTCCACGCCATTGCTTTTCTCCAGAAGGCGTGCAATCACCTTGTCGCCTGGTTCCAGCCAGTCCCAGTCGTCCGCCGCAATATCTATATATGACGGCGGATTCGGCAGAGTGTGCAAATAGTTTCGGATACCTTTGAGGCGCAGGTCAAACTCGTCGCCAAGCGCCTTCGACAAATAATAATGATACGTGATGTTTAGCAGACCGATGCGTTTTTTGCCGGCCTCCACGAGTGCCTGGGCGGCATATTGCCCCGCCAGTCGCTCGTCCGGTGCGACATAGTTTACCCCCTCCAATGCCCAATTCAGCAGGATGGTCTTGGGATGAGCGGCGATGAATGTGTTCAGCATTTCTTCGGGAAAACGTCCTGCCAGCAAGATGAGTTCGTCGGCGGGGAGAATCTCCTCATTCAGTTTGGTGGAGAAAATGAACTGGGTTCGTATTTGAATGCGAGTGCCGTAGAATTGCTGGAACGAGGCGATGAGCCGGTAGAAGAATGGATTATCCCATAACGTGTATTCCAGCACAAACAACACTGACAGCCGTTGGGCTTTTCGCTGCGGCGGGGCGCATGTCCGGCGGATGATTTGCACGCCGAGGCCGTGATGCCCGCAGACCAGCCCCTCCGCCTTGAGCAAGACCACGGCCTGACGCGCCGTGGTCTTGCTGACCCCGAAGCCCTCGCACAGCAGACTCGTTGAGGGCAAATAGGAGTTCAAAGGGTATTCTCCGCTTAGGATGCGTTCCTTCAGCGTCTGCGCCAGTTGCTCTGCTTTGCTTTGGATGGACATCGGGTGGAATAAAAGAAAATTGTTTTCGGGTGCTTTTTACTATAATCCATATATCCATTTCATGATGGTGGCGGGAAGTTGGCACGCTGTATAACTTTGCTCTTTTTGTGCAAAGCTGTTTCAGATAATCCCCACGAATGGGATGGTGGCATTTGTTTCAGGCCTCAAAAGGGTATATAATTAGGATGCGGACACGACTCTGTCCTGGAAAATGTTTTCTTCTCCAATGGCGTTTCAGCGCACTGGCCGAAGCGCCACCCATCCCAAAACAACAACCTAGAGGAATCAAACATGAAACGAAACTTCACTCTCATCGAACTCCTCGTCGTGATCGCCATCATCGCCATCCTGGCGGGAATGATTTTGCCCGCACTGGGCAAGGCTCGCCAGAAGGCGCAGGCGGTCTCCTGCGTCAGCAACATGAAGCAGATGGCTCTTTCCTCGATTCTTTATGCCAATGACAACCGCGACTGCGTTCCTCCCACGTCAGTCCATTACAAAGATGTGGATCGTGCCTGGCCGGAACTGCTCATCCGCGCTGGTCTGGAGCGCAAGAACCTGGTCTGCCCGTCGGCCGGCTTCTCGGGTGCCGATGAGGATGGCTATCAGGCCGCGCTGAACACCAAACTGACGGACGACAACGCGATGGCCATCACCGGCGCATTGGAGTTCTGCCACTATGGCTTCACCGAACTGGGCTATCTCTACACCTACAAGGGCAAGAAATACTCCAACATTGACCGGGCGGGTGCAACATACCAGTACATTGACACTTGCCGGGGCGGCGATGGTGGCACCCTCCTTGCTTCTGGTGCCAACGCGGGCTACTACATCAATGAAAGCTGGTATGTTGAACCCAAGGAGTTCAACGACTACCGCCACAGCAAGCGCGGCAACGTGTCTTTCTTCGACGGCCATGTTGAGTCGCTGACCGAAGACGAACTCAAGGCGAAGTGCGAACTCAATGGTGCGCCGGCGAACTAAGCCAAGTCTCTGAACAACTGGCACCAGTCTGGTCTCCCATGGGATTTCAGACTGGCGCTATTTTATATGGGTATGACCAATTTCTTTCGCAGATTTCTTGGGGCGGCTTTGCTGGCTCTCTGGGGGAGTTGCTTTGCGCAATGGAGCGGCGCACGGCTGGAGAACGAAGCTGTCCGAATGGATTTCGCGCCCTCAAACGGCGCGGGGCTGGCTGGACTCTACAACAAGCAGACCGGCTATGCAATTCCGCTTGCCCTTGAGGCAGAGGACTCCCTTTGGCGAATCCAGCTGTGGCTGGACGGGCGAGTCCAGGAGTGTCGCCCGAAGACCCCGCCGGAATTGTCAGTTATTGACCAGAATTTTCTTGAATTGTCTTGGAACGAGAGATTTGGAGAATATTCGGCCAAGGTGACTGCCACCGTACAGTTGGAGGAAAATTCTGGCATTGCCAACTGGGGACTTTCCATTGAGGTGTCCGGGACTCCCGCTCCGCTCCTCTTTGCCGTGGACTATCCGCTGCTGCCGCGCATCGGGTCGATTGGCGATGACGCGCTGGCGATTCCCTTCGGCTTTGGCAAAATCCTGAAAAATCCCTGCCATCAGACCTTTTCGCCCTGGCCGAGTTATCCCGGCTGGTGGAGCGGGCAGTTCTGCGTGTATGCGGGAAACCCCGACGCGCGGGGGCAAGGCTATCCTGCTTCGGGTCAACGCTATGTCGATGCCTTTTTCCGCGGGAATTCCCGCCGCGAGACGGGACTTTACTATAGCTCCGACGATCCGGACGGATGGACCAAGGAGTTTCGGCTTCAAGGCGGCGCGGACACGCCTTATTTCTCCATGGGGATTCGGCATTTCCCCGAATGGCCGTCTGATTGGGAAGACACAGGCCGACAGGCGGGTTCATTCCGCTACGTCATCCCGTATCCTGTTCGTTTGGGCACCTACACTGGCGGGGTGGATGACGGCATCGAGTTGTATCGTCGGCAAGTACTTGATTATCCACGGATGCAGGCGTGTGGACCACTGAAGGGCGAGCATTCCCCAGGTTGGCTTTCACAAATGGTCGCGGAAAATCCGCTCTTCAGCAACAACTGGTGTTCGCCGTCCGACTTGCCGCGTCGTCTCCAGCGGCTTCAGGAGTTCTACCAGGTTCCGCTCATTCTTCATCATTATGCCTATTGGATGAATTACTTTGACTTCTACTACCCCGATTATGCTCCCTTGGCGAACGGCTACCGGGAGGCGATGCAGGTGGTGCGTCACGCCAAGGCCGGGGTGATGCCCTACGTGAACTGTGCACGGGCGGATATGCGCTCCAGGGCATTCCAGCGCGACGGCCTCCAGGAGGATGCGGTGAAACTTCGGGACGGGATGTCACTGCTGGCTCCGATGCAAGGCAACCCTTTTGTTGTGATGACGCACGGGAAACGCTGGTCGGGCAAACTGGCACGCCTCGCCGAATACCTGGTCGGTGGCGGCGAGGCCAGCGGATTCTATTTGGACGAGGGTGGCCAGTCCAGCCATCGCCTCTACAATCCCGGAGGCCCGCAGCACGGCAGTCCCGCATACACGAGAAACTACCGCCAGATGACCCGCCAGGTGCGGGAAGCAGCCATGCGCCATTGTCCCGAGGCGTTCCTCTCCACCGAATGGTGCAACGAGAACTACGTCGGATGCATCGACTCCTTTCTGCTGTATAGTCTCAAGGGCGCCGGCGGCGATTGGTATCTGGACCAGAATTTCGACCATTATCCGGTCTTCATGAAGGTCTATCACGAATATGCGACTGGTCACGGTGCGCCCATCGACGGCAATACGCCGGAGGAAATCAACCGCCTTTCCTATGCGCTCAACTTCGTCTGGGGGCTGCAACTCCATGCCATGAATGCCGACACCGAAAGCAACTTTCAGCGTCCAGACGCCCTTTTCTCGCGCAATCTGGCCCGGGCGGGCTTCCAGGCGGCGGGGGACTACCTGCTGGGCGGACAAAGCGTGCCGATGGCCATGGCAAGAGACCGCCAGGCCCTCGGAACGTCCGCATTGGGCGTGCTGTCGGAGGAAAGCACGGTGGCCTCCTGGCCATCCGCTCCCTGGAAAGGCCCTGCAGTTTTGGGAAGCGCGTGGCTTAGCCGGGTGGATGGCTCGCTGGGCATCGTGATGGTCGGCAGCGTCGCCGGAGGGCATTCCGCCACCTTGTGCCTGGACGGGACGGTCTCCGAGCTTGCGGGAGGGCGGCAGCTCTGGCGGCTCTGGCCACTGCCCGCAGCAAAATTGATGGAGTTATCGGATGAGCCAGTGGAGTTGCCGGTCGAAATCGCAGAGAATGACTGCCTGGTGCTGGCGGTGCGAAAAGATGCTCCTCCAGAACCGCGTCCGCTGGTTGCCCCGAACGGCAAAATCGTCACCGCCGACGGCGAAGGGATTTTCCCGCGTCAGCAAGTCTCGGACAATCGGGTCTGGATTGCCGAATTCCATGCGTTGGCAAACCGTTTTTCCGCCGAAGAGACAACGCTGGAGTTCAGGGACCTGTCAGGAGATGCCGCGAAACCGTTGTCCCCTTTGCACCCCATGGTCATCGAATGTGAACGCCCTGGAACGCCATTGAGTTTCGACCGCTGCCATCCCTCCGAGCTGCGCATTGACGACGAGGGGGACGTCCTCGCCTGGGGAGCGGGGCGCGTCATCTACGGCGAGGCGAAACTGGTCCACGAAGGCTCGCTCCGCATCCCGAATGACTATGAAATCCACTGGGCGGACAGCCGCTTCCTGGCCGCGCCTAAGGCGATGTTCGCCGCACCAGTCGTGCCTGAGGATTTCTCTACTCTGCTGGATGGCCGTCGCCCCAGCCATGCGGAAAAGGACCGCCTCGCGGAGTGGATTGCGCTGGCCAATGGCAGAAGCTGGCTGGCGACCGGACGCATTGCACTGCCACGGCTTCAGGACGAATGGCTCGTGCCCGAAACTCCGCGCTGTTTCCCCGAATGCGCCGTCACCCCGCTGGCGCCTCAATGCACGCCTGGGCTGCGTCAGGCCGAGGATGGCGCACTGACGGTCGGCGAGGAGGCAGTTGCAACTTTTGTGCCGGTGCTGTTGTCCTCGGCAGGTTCTGCACCGAAGTTCTACCACTACACGGAATTGCAGGTCGTGGAGCCGTTGCTGGTGGATTTGCCTTCCGAATACCGAATGCTTCGACCAGAATCGGACGGCACTTACGCTACACTTCTGCGCATCCGCAATCTCGGACAGAAACCGATGACTTTCCGTCTTGACGCCGAGTTGCCGGACGGCTGGGAGTTGGCTACTGACGCAGGGCGTCAGTATGAGCTGCCAGCCTTCACGCAGGTTTATTTGCCTGTGCGAATCGTGTCGTCGCGAGGAGGCAGTCTTTTGGGAACCAAGCCATTTGCGCTACTTGTCCGCTACGACGAGAACCGAGAAATCACGATGCGTCAGGATGGCCTGCTGGTCGGGCGGGAACTGGCGGTTGCACCGGAGAGGACATCGGGCATCGTTGACAATCCCGACGATGGCGGATGGGTGATCATCGGAGATCATAGCTTTTTGCTCCGTCCCAATGAGGACAATCTCCTGAAGTTTGGAGTGACTGGCGATGTGGTGTCGGTGGTGGTCCGCAATAGTTCCGGAGAAGTCGTGTGGAGCGAACAGAGCGAGTCACCGCGGGATTATGTGCTGGAAGTGCCTGCCCGACCGGATGAACTCTATCAGGTGGAGTGCCACTCGCTTTGGCGTTCGGTCGTCTATGCGCCAAAGCGTTGTCTGGTGGGCTTTGCCGCCGGGCTGGACAAATCGACCAATTTCGTGGATGCCGGCCAGAGCTTCTTCCTCCGGCCGCTTGAGCAGGAACTGAAAATCGCCATCGGAAGCGGTCTGGACGGCGGGACGCTGCTGCGCCTGTTTGACGGCGATGGTCGGCCCATTGCTCCCGCGTGTCGCCATACTTCGACGATGATTGAGCTGGGAGGCGTCCTGGAGTTTTCGCTTGCGCCCGAACAACTGGAGCATCCTGTGAGAGTGGAGCTGCGCACGCCGGGCAACATCAAAATCCTTGCGGGAGCCCTGCCGTGGCTGTCGCCGCTGCCGGAGAATGTTCTGGAATTCTCCGGAATAAAGCCATTGTCTGCGGAGATGGATACATCGTTGCCCCACGTAGTGGAGAATGTCACCGCACGCATTGCGGAGACGGCGGGGTTCGCCGTTCGCCAGAAAAACTACTATCTCACTGGCCGCGAGACCGTTCTTGATGTCCCCACCGGAAAACTTGAGCCAGGGCGTTACCGCATCACCTTTGATGTGCGATTGGAAGGGGCGCCACAGGCGAGTTTTGCCGTCTATGCACAGTGGCAGGAGGATGCCGATGGTTGCTGCCAAGTCCATATCACTCCGCAGAATTACCAATGGATTCGTCAAGAGGACGGGACTCAGGGCATGTCATTGGAGTTTGACGTCGCGCACTCTGCCCAGGAATGCATTCTGGTCATTCATTCCGGACGCCAGCCGATGCTCTGCTTCGGGAATTTCCAATTCAGCAGGATTTCAGAATAACCTGTCCCATCAGCTGCGCGGTGGGACACCCATGGGGATATATTCCAGCTTTTCCAGTCGGGCGCAGGCGGCAGACGACATCCGTATTGCCATGCAGTCGCTTTCGGGATGATTCCAAACCGCCTGGGCGCAGGCCAGCCGCCCGTCCGTCGAGAAGACTTCCACGATGCTGTAGTCCAGATAGATTTCGAGTTCATAGCGGCCGTCTTCAGGGGCGTAGTGCATATCATTGCCTGGAGTCACCTCGTATTCCGGAGCCTGGTAGATGTTCACGACGTGCGGAGTGCGGCGGAAGGGATGCCAGGACTTCGAGGCGTCCAGCAGCACCTTTCTGGTTTCACGGTCGATGACAAGTTCCAGACACTCCTCACCACTTGCGTCGGAAAGCACCTGAAGGGAAAATTGGCCGCCTGAGAGGATGAGCGTCAGACGGAGTTTGCCGCAACGACCGTGGATGGGCAGGACCTGGCGCGTCCCGTCTGGCGAGACAGCCACGTGGATTTCCTGCGGTGTACCATACAGTTGCCGGAATTCCTCTGGGACAAACTGCAGGAGGCACGAGCCATCGGGAGCCAGGCGCACTTCGCGCGGCATCGTCCAGCATTCCATGAAATCAACATTATACGGTTCCACGGTCTTGTTCACATACCAGAAGCAGACGATGCGCCGCCCCCGGTCATCCAGCCAGCTTTCGGGTGCGAACACTCCGCCAGTGCCGTTGAGCCAATGATGGCTGCGGGGAATGAAGGTATGCTGAGCATAGTCGCCCAGGTAATAGCGCGCGCCGCCGGTGTGGCTGATGCAGAGCAAGGCATAGCGGTCGCCGATTTGGAAGAAGTCCGGGCAGGCGCAGTCGTCAAATGGCCGAGTGAAATGCCCATTCGTCTGGTAGAAAGGCTGCAGGTATTCCCAATGAATGAGGTCAGGTGAACGGAACAGGTAGGCGGTGTCGTATTTGAGATACGGTTGGTTCTGGGTGCCGCCTCCGCCCGCGAGAATCATATAGTACTGTCCGTCCGTATCCAGCCAGGCGTGTGGGTCGAAGACATTATAAACGTCATATTCCAGGGAGCCTTTTTGCGGTTGTCGGATGACCGGATTGGCGGGGGATTTCTGCCATTGGAGCAGTTCGTCGTCCAAGGGCGTGGCCAAACAGATGCCTTCGCCGACGGAGAAGTAGAACAGAACGGGGACGCCATCCTTGTCCCGAAGTGCGCAGCCGCTGTACATTGCCTGCTCGCCAGGATGGTCGCACAACAGGGCGACGGGGTGGTAGTCCCAGTGGATAAAATCCGTCGTGGAGGCATGCCCCCAACAGGTCTTTAAGTCGCAGCCGGTCTCGTCTTGAAACAGATAGAATGCGTGATAGCGTCCCCGATGGAATATGAAGCCGTTGGGGTCAAAGGGGAAATGGACCTGTTCGGGAGCAGTGAAGTGATATAGCGGGCGGTACGATTCGGAGGTCATGACACTTTCTTTGATATAACTGGATTATGGGGCTTCATTCCATTATAATTTCATTCCTGAATTTTTCCAGAGCCATTCCAATATATTGTCGAAACATGCTGGTCGCTTTACCCTTTTTGTTGCAAGTTGTGAACGCCCCCAGACTATGACTTCATGTCGTCTGTGGCGTCGGAAGGAAGCGCATGGTCTTTGAGGAACGCCTTCAATAGAAAGGCGCAGAAATAGGGTATGGTCGTGATTCGATTGGCGTATCCGATGTTCCCACGGACAAGCTTGATGCCCTCGCGGATTTCCGGGTAGCGTTCCGAGGCGATGAGAGTCCGCAGGGATTTCGAGGCATTGTTGCCGGCCTTGACTTCCACGGGAATCAGTTCGCTGGCAGTGCGGACGAAGAAATCCTCTTCCAGCGCCGCGTCCTCGCGCTTATAATAATAGAGGTCAAGGCCTGCCTTGGTCAGCGCCTCGGCGACGAAATTCTCATACAACGCTCCCTTGTACACTCCGAGATTCAGATTCTGACGCAGGTCATTGCCTGCCTCCTCGTCCAGCATGGCGATGAGCAGTCCCGTGTCCGCGAGATACAGTTTGTATTTGGATTCATTATAGTTCCCCCTCAATGGCAGTTCGGGGAAATTGAGGCAGTGGCAGATGGAGATGACACCGGCGTCGCGAAGCCATTCCACGCAGCCGAAATACTCCCGCGACCGTGCGCCCGGGGCGACTTTGGAAAGCTGGAACTTCTTGTTTTCCTTGGACAATTGCGGTGCAATATGCTGGAAGACCGCAAGGATTTTCGCCTGGTCAAGTCCGAAAGCGTACTTTTGAATGTCCTCCTGATAATCCAGCAGGAGTTGTTTTTGAAGCGTCAGGGAATCCTCGAATGTCCGTTTGTCAAAGTAGGAACGAATCACCGCCGGCATTCCGCCCAGCAGTACATAATCCAGGAACAGGGAGAAGTATTTGTTTAGTTCGCCGGATGAAAAAGGACGCAGGTTTTGCAGATGGGAAAGCAGGTCTTCGGCAATGTCGTCCGGATAGCCATAGGCCCAGAGAAATTCCTCGAAGTCAAAGGAGCGCAAAGTGTAATCCATTTTGTAGCCGACGCTGTTGGATTCTATGCGCTGCCGTTGAAGTCCCAGCATGGAGCCACTGCAGATTACCTCAAAACGTCCATCCTGTTGAAAGAATTTGAGCGCGGTGGCGATTTCCGGGTAGGCCTGGATTTCATCGAAGAACAATAGTGTCTGGCCAGGCGGAAATCGAAATGCGGGATTTTGTCGGGAAAGCAGGCGGATGATGGTCTCGGCCTTGAAGCCCTCGGATAGAATTGACTTGTAGTATGGCTCCTCGGCAAAATTCACCTCAATGACAGAGGCGTAATTCCGCTTGGCGAAGTGGCGAATGGCCTCTGTCTTGCCTACTTGACGGGCACCGCGGATGACCAGAGGCAAGTGCTCGGAAGTCTGCTTCCAGTCGTTCAGAAACGAGTCGATTTTGCGTTTGAGATACATCGGTTCATCAAAGGCATTGTGAAATGGCAGCGGCTAGACCAAACGGAATTCGTCATAATTTACTCCCCAAAAGGCGTTTTTCAAATCAGAGTCACAAAAACCGAAGATGATTATACATAGAAATCACAAAAACTAAATATGATTCATTATAAAAATCACCAAAATAAGTTTTTTATCCATTGTCACTGCGAAGCCTTGGGGAATGCCTTTCTGGACATCGACAGCCTGATGTCTGCTGGGGAATTCGTTTGGCAACCCCGCTGCATCACCGCCTCACATCGCCACGGTCGGTGACGATGCGGTAGCCGGCGGCGGCGACTCGGCGTTCCAGGCAGCCTCGGCACTGCGCGGACTCTTCGCCCAGGCAGATTTTGTTGTCGTATAATTTGTATTTGGCTCGTACGGCCACGGGCGAGAGGTTCGGCATCACGACATTCGCGCCGGCCTTCAGCCCCAGTTCGCGACCCTGCGGGTGGATGGTTCCCAAAGCGGTGGTCGAGGGCAGCAGGACGTATGGGAACATCAGGCGCAGAATGGCCAGGAGGCGCAGCGTGAGTTCCAGCGTGCCGTTGGGGAAATCCTTGAATGGCGTGTTCGCGTGGTGGATGAAAGGGCCGATGCCAATCATATCTGGCTGGAGTCCCTGCAGGAAACGCAGGTCGGCGATCAGTTCGTGGGTAGTCTGATAAGGCGACCCGACCATGAATCCCGCGCCGACCTGATAGCCGATTCCCTTGAGATCCCAGAGGCACCGTTTCCGATTGGCGAGGCTCAGCTCGGCGGGATGCAATTTCGCATAGTGTTCCTCGCTGGCGGTCTCGTGGCGCAGAAGATAGCGACGGGCCCCTGCGTCGAAGAACGACTGATAACTCGCGCGGGGCTTCTCGCCAATCGAGAGCGTAATGGCGCAGTCGGGGAAGCGAGTGTGCAAGTCGGCGACTAGGGCGCAGACGCGCTCGTCGGTGTAATAGGGGTCTTCGCCGCCCTGCAAGACGAAAGTGCGGTAGCCCAGCGTGTAGCCCTCCTCGGCGCAAGACAAGATATCCTCGTGGGTGAGGCGGTAACGCGGCACCTTGAGATTGTCGCGTCGGATGCCGCAGTAATAACAGTTGTTCTTGCAGTGGTTCGTGAATTCGATGAGCCCGCGCAGAAAGACCGCGTCGCCATAATGCTCGCGACGAACGGCGTCCGCCGCCGCGAAGAGTTCCGCGTCGTGGGCGGGACTCTCCAGCAACGCGGTCAGTTCCGTGTCCGGCAGGGTGCGTGTCTCACGCAGTTGTTGGACGATGGATTCGGGCATGCGCACAAAAAAAGCCCGCGTCTGACGGGCTTGAAAGGTGGTGCGCGCAACAGGACTCGGACCTGTGACCTCTACCGTGTGAAAGTAGCGTTCTAACCAACTGAACTATGCGCGCGAGAATTCGTAAGTTTGCTTAATATAGCCCGCAATTGCAGATTTGCAACTGTGGCGGAACCTAAATGGAACAGGCTTGGGGGGACTTGAAGTGCCCCAGCCCGTTGAAACTCCATAACAGCCATTGACGCAGCAGGCGAAGTGCCTCATAAAGCACAATCGGTGTCAAGAAGCCGATGAAGATGATTCGCAGGCTCCAGATGTCGGTCTGCACAAAGAAGGCGGTCTGTTCGGCGGTCAGTTCAACCGAGACGGGGTGCTGGAAGAGCGCCTGCGGGCCATGCTGGACAGTGACAGGGTAGTCCGCAAAGAGCGAGAAGGCCAAGGCGAAAAGTGCGGTGAACCAATGGGGAAGTGAGGAAAAGACGATTTCATAGAGAAAAATCGGTGAAAATACATTGAATTTGTCAAAAGAGATTTGCCTTTTTGGAGGATTTCCCTTATAATATAGGAGATAGCATTTTTCCAACCACCAATCAAGGATAGAACAATGGCTAATCTGAACAACGGTCCCGTTTGCATCAATCACCACGACCGCCCGGCTGTCGCGCACTGCGCGTCTTGCCGTCGGCCCATCTGCGAGGAATGCCTGGTCGAACAGGATGGCTTCAAGTGCTGCTCCAAGAAATGCCTTCAGCAGGCGCTGGCCTCTACCGCCATTACCAATGATGTAATCAAGCGTCGGAATCGCGCTGGCTCCCTGGGGGCCGTGGCGAGTTTCATCAAGTGGATTGTCATCATCGCTATTCTGGCGGGCATTTGGTTCTCCGGATTGGGCCCGAAGTGGCTACGTTGGCTGATGCACAAGAAGGACCAGACCGTCCAGACGGTTCAGCAGAAGGCCCAGGAGGGCGTGCAGAAGGACTCGAACCGCCGCAAAGCGACGAACGACTTCTACGACAGCGTGGCGGATCCGAACCGCTAATTTCAAACCTTGTCTCTTTCCACCCGCCGCCGAAAAGTCCCAAAGACTCTTTCGGCGGTTTAAATTTGGGAAACGGTCCGATTGCTCGCCAAAGATTTGTTTCGATGATTCAGCAACTTGACAATCAACTTGTTCTGGACAACGGCCTGGTGCGCCGTGTCCTTACTTGGAATCAGAATGGCTTCTACACCAATTCCTTGTGCGATTTGGCCACCGGACAGGAATATGTGTCGGCACCGTTGCCGGAGTTCAATGTCACGGTAAACGGCGTGAAACTCTCCAGTTATTCGGAGGCGCGGATTCGCGAGGTGGACGGCGAATACGAGGCGAGCAAGCCACTGCCGAAGTTCCTCGACTGCGAGGTGCATCAGGTGCACGCCGCCGAGGGCGCGACACTGCATTTCGCGTTGCCAGTCGGCGGGGTGGAATTGTTTATAACTTACTGGATCTGGCCAGAATTGTCGGGCTTTGTCAAGTCGATGGAGTTCAAAGCGGGCGGCCAAGAGGCGGTATTGGAGCATCTGGACATCGATCATCTGTGCTGCCAGCCGGGACTCTTTCGGGACTGCATCGTGACCACCGGCTCGGACGATGCGCCTCAGCCCGCGTGCTTTGCGATTGAAGGCGACACAGACATCCTGCACCTGCACAACGCGAAATTGCAGGCGGGGTTTCTCTACGGGATGGCGGTTCCCGGACCGTTGCGGCGGATTCTTTGCTATCCGCACTGGAAGGAAATCACGGGTGGCTACGCCTGGTCGAAATGTCCGTTCCGCAAGCACTTGGAGCCGGGCGAGACCTTTGTCTGCGATGCGTCAGCACTGTTGCTTTACCACGGCGACGCGCATGCGGGCGACCATGCCTTTGCCGAACTCGTGCGGAAGCTGCTACCTCCACCGGGGGACCCCGGCGTGATGTACTGCACGTGGCAGCCGTTCCTCACGAACATCCATGAGGAGCTGGTGCTGGAATTGGCGCGGGAGGCCGCCGACATGGGCTTCAAGTACCTGGTCATCGACGATGGCTGGTTCAGGGAAAATCGCGAGGTGGATCCCGTGAAGTTCCCGCACGGCATGGCGTGGCTCTCTGACCAGATACGCGCGATGGGAATCATTTTGGGGCTGTGGTATAACATCGGCACCGACTACCACGAGAAGGAACTCCCGACGGATTGGTGGGCGCTGAACGCCGACGGCACCAGCAAATACTGCAATGTGAACCACGTCCTCTGCTTTGGCAGCGACTATCGCGAGAGGATTCTGGAGGAACTTGCCGAATTGGCGGAGCGCTATAAAGTGGGCTATTTCAAGCTGGACTTCTCGTCGATTGTGAGTCCCTACGAGATCATGCAGTTGGGGTGTCACGCGAAGAACCATGCCCATCACCGCGAGTGGGAGGACTCCGCGATTGCAATGTATCGCGGGATGAAGTATATGCGCGATGGCCTCAAGACGCGTTTCCCGGAACTTCTGGTGGATTTCAGCTTCGAGACCTTCGGTCCTGCGCGCCCGAATATCGCGGCGATTTCCTACAGCGAACTCAACCATGTTTCCAACCACACGGCTCTCCAGCGGGATATCTGGAGCATCGCCCGCGTGCGCCAGGACTTCTACCGCTGGTATGGCAAACTGCCCACGGAGCGTCTGCTGGGCGGATTGCTGACGCTGCAGTATGAGGATGCGCCGGAGTATCTGCTCACCGCGATGACGGGCGCGCCGTTGGTGGCCGGCGATCTACGGCAACTCGAACCCGAGAAGCGGAGAGTGCTGAAGGAATACACTGGCGCGTATAATCGCCTTACCGCCGGTGGACAACTCACGCGATTCACCGTGCTGGCCAACGAGCCGGACTTCGATGCCTATCTGCGCACACGCACCGACGGGCATGGCTTCCTCGCGGTCTTCAATCGCCGCGACACGGCATTGGAGACGGACTTCCCGACGCCATTCCCAATGCATAATGTCTTGGATGGCAGTGAAGAACAGATAACTCCACCGAATTCCTGCGCGATGTTCGTCGGCTAATGGCGTAATCATAGCCATTGCACATTGGGTTGTCTGCAGACTTCTCTTGTGGTTACTTGGTGTGTGGCAGCGAATAGTATACACCAATTACCGCTGATGACCTCGCGTACGCGTGCGTCCATATAGGGAGGCAAATCCCCCACCCCTTACGGAGTTAATGTAATCCGTTTTGCTGGCCTTGCAAATTGGTTAAGAGAAAAGGAAACGGAATCTTAGTTTTCCTATGATTTTTGGGGGCACAAGAGGAAAGAAAAAGGCCCGGATGTGGGGACATCCAGGCCTGAGTCGATACTTTTTATGGAGTTTTATTTTCCCGCCTTCATTTCGCGGACGGCCTCGACGACGGCCTTGGCCTGATACTCCAGTTGCGCCTTGGTGAGCGGGTAGAGCGGCAGGTGGGTGTAGGAGGTGTAGAACATCCGCTCGGTGTTGGGGCAGGTCTTGGCGATGGCGTCGGCGTTGTAGCCCAGATCGGCCATGATCTTGAAGCGGTACATCGGCCCGAAGTGGGTGATGTTGGTGAGGCCCTTCTCGGCGAGCTTCTTGGAGAGCTGCTGGATGTCGCCTTTGCACTTCTTCGGGTCGATGCGCAGCAGATAGAGGTGGTGGGTGCCGTAGGTATCGGCGGTGTCCGGCTTCTCGGTGAGGATGCCAGGCTCCTGCGAAAGTACCGCGTTCATGTATTCGGCGGCGGCCCTGCGCTGCGCGATGATCTTGTCAAGCCGCTTGAACTGCAGCTCCATGCCAAGTGCCTGGATTTCGGTGGCGGAACAATTCTGGGCGACCTGGATGTTGCCGAAGCGGTCGGTCAGCGGCGAGATGTCATAGAGCCAGTCCTTGATCTTGCGGGTGAAGTCCAGCCCCAGGAAACGCGCGCCGGGCAGCTGCGGGCCGGCGAAGTCCTCGTTGGTGAGTAGCACGCCGCCTTCGCCCAGGGAGTTGATGTTCTTGACCTCGTGCAACGAGAAGCCGCCGAAATGGCCGATGGCGCCGAGCATCTTGCCCTTGTAGCAGCCACCCATGCCGTGCGCGGCGTCTTCCATCACGAAGAGGTTGTGCTTCTTGGCCAGCGCCATGATGGGATCCATGTCCACCGGCATGCCGCCCAGGTGAACGGGCACGATCATCTTGGTCTTGGCGGTGATTTTCTTTTTCACGTCCTTCGGGTCGAGATTGCAGGTCTCCGGATCGATGTCCGCGAAGACGATTTTCGCTCCTATGGAGAGCGGATAAGCCATTGTGGCGATGAAGGTGATGGCGGGCATGATGACCTCGTCTCCGGCCTTCAGTCCGGAGAGCTTGTAGGCGATCTCCATGCCGTTGGTCCAGTTGCAGGTGAAGCAGGCGTACTTCGCGCCGAAATACTTCTTGGCGGCCTCTTCTGCGGCGGCGACCTGCGTGCCCAGCGTGAGCTTGGTGGCGCGGTTGGCGCACTTCGCCAACTTCGAGACCGCGCCTTTGACTTCGGCGAAGGCCTCCTTGTAGCCCGGCTTGCCGCCGTCCGGCAACAGGAACTTCACCATCGCCTCGACATCTTGACCATTGTAGTATTCGCCCACTGCGTGCCACGGCACCTTCGCCGCGCCGACCGCATACCGGAAGTCACCGCCTGAGTTTTTCTTGTTCGCCATGAGTTGTGTCTCCTTTAATGCTAAAGATGTTTTTGTGGAGGAAATTAGTGTGTGCGTGATTTGCGCAGTGCCCGGCATGCAAAACCAGCCAGGAGGAACGCCATGACCAGCAGGAAGGCCCCGACGCTGAAAAGCATCCAGTTCGCCTTGCGATAGTTGGTGAGCAGCAGGTTTAGCAGCGCCCAGACCGAGACCACGAGCATGAAGAGCATCGGGAAGAAGGCGAAGAGCCAGCGCAGTTTGTTGCGCAGGAGGTAGAGGGTGATGCCCAGGAGCGTCATGGCCGCCATGAGTTGGTTGGCGGAGCCGAAGACCGGCCAGATTGCCGCGCCGTCACCACTCTTGGCAAGAATAAACGCCAACACGACGATGGAGATGGTGGCAACCCAGCGGTTGGAGAGGAAGCGGATGGCGCGAGTCTTGGCACCGGGTGCGAGTTCGGGCGGGCGGCGGGGGTCGTCTGCGCGTGGCATGATGAGTTCCTGCCAGAGGAATCGCGCGAGGCGGGTGGCGGTGTCCAGGCTGGTGAGCATGAATGCGGAGATGGCCAGCGAGATGAAGGTCGCGCCGACTTCGTAGGGGATACCCAGCGAGGTCACGAAATGCCCCACGCCCTGCGCGAATTGGATGGCTGGCGGGACATTGGTCGCCTGCTCGGAGAATTGCTGGGGGGCGAGGTAGCCGACGGAACAGATGGCGATGACGGCCAGTACGCCCTCCAGGAGCATCCCGCCGTAGCCGACGATGCGGATGTTCTTCTCGTTGTCGATTTGCTTGGAAGAGGTTCCGGAGGCCACCAATGCGTGGAAGCCGCTGCATGCGCCACAGGCGATGGTCACGAAGAGCAGCGGGAGGACATCGGGCACCAGGTGGGTATTCTCGGTAAGATGAACGGCGGGCATCTGAAGCGGTAGTCGTGCGAAGGCAATGCCGCCAATGCCAAGGAACATCATCGCATAGAGCAGGAAGCTGTTGAGGTAGTCGCGTGGCTGGAGCAGGAACCACACGGGGATGGTGGAGGCGATGAAGGCGTAATACAACAGCACGAGGATCCAGATGAAGCGCGCGGTTTCCTTCTCTACGCCAAGGAGTTTCACTAGGTCAAGAGGAACGAGGGTTCCGACCCAGATCAGGATAAACATCAGCGGGACGAAGATCAGCGTGGCCTCCAGCAGACTCAGCAGTTTCTGGTTGATGATCACGCCGAAGATCGGTGCCATCAAGATGAAAAAGACCGATGCGGTAGCCACGGCGGGGTTCGCGATGAAGCCATCCGCCACTTGGGTGGTGAAGACGGTCACCACAAGTAACAACGTTGCCAGGCAGAAGAAGATGAAGATCTGCCGTCCGGCGTAGCCAAGTTCTTTCTCAATGACATACGCGATGCTTCTGCCCTGATTGCGTACCGAGAGGAACATTGCCGCGAAGTCATGCATCGCGCCCACGAAGACGCATCCCAGCAGAATCCACAAGAGCGCTGGCAGCCAACCGAATTTGGCGGCCAGCACTGGGCCTACGATGGGACCCGCGCCTGCAATCGAGGCGAAGTGATGCCCGAAAAGCACTGCCGGATGCGCGGGAACATAGTCCACGCCGTCCTGCAACGACTTGGATGGGCAGACATTTTGCGGGTTCACGCCAAAAGTCTTGTCCAGGAATTTCCCGTAGATGAAGAACGCCAGCAGGAAATAGACAATGCTGCCGATTAAGAGAAGCGCGGTGTTCATGAGGAATGAGGAATTAGCAATTAGCAATTTAATGCAAAAAGGGTAATTGGCTTTGGAGGGGCGAGATGCCCTGCCCATGAAACAAATCCCCCCGAACGGCGGAGTGGCCGCCGGGCGAGGGGATTCCGTCGGAAAATGGATAGAAGCGTTACTCCTCGTCCTCGGCGGCGAGCTGTTCAGCCACCTCGTCGGAGAGTTCCATGTCGGTATAGACTGCCTGGCAGTCATCGTATTCCTCGAGGACGTCGATGAACTTCTGGACAGACTTGGCGATATTGAGTTCGGTGACCTCGGTCATCGTGTCCGGAACCATCGCGATAGAGGACTCGGTGGGGGTGATGCCCTTCGCCTCGAAGATGGCGACGACCTTGGCGAATGCGTCGGGGGCGGCGGTGATTTCGGCGGAGCCGTCATCGACCTGGATGTCATCCACATCAGCGTCGTTTTCCAGGAAGAGTTCCATGAGTTTGTCCTCGTCGGCCCAGTCGCCCTCGATGACGAAGCGGCTCTTGCGCTTGAACTTGTAGGAGACGGCGCCCGAGGAGGCCATCTTGCAGTTGTGGCGGGTAAAGAAGGAGCGGATGTCCGCCGCGCAGCGGTTCTTGTTGTCGGACATGCAGTTGACGATGACGGAGATGCCGCCGGCGGCGATGCCTTCGTAGGTGAATTCCTCGATGGCGGCTCCGCCGAGGGCGCCCGTGCCCTTCTTGATGGCGCGGTCGATATTGTCGTTGGGCATGTTCGCGGCCTTTGCGGCAGCGACTGCGGTGCGGAGGCGCGCGTTCAGGGCGGGGTCGCCGCCGCCTTCACGTGCTGCCTGGATGATTTCCTTGGAGACGCGGGAGAAGATGGCGCCGCGCTTAGCGTCGGCCGCGCCCTTCTTGTGCTTGATCGAAGACCATTTATTGTGTCCTGACATAAGAGAATGAATTAGGAGTTTGGATGGGGGAAATGGTGTGCCGCGCCGGTTTTTGGCGGGCAGAAGAAGTTCGGTATGTTTTTAAATTTATATGCTGTACGCATTTTTGCCACTCGTTGCGCGAGATTTCCTTGTGTTTTCGGCAGTGGCACCCAACGCAGAGATTATATTTGTGCAGTTTCTGTTCATCAAACTCATTTTTAACAAGGAACCACCATGACACTGAAAATCGGCACCATCATCGGGATGCACGAGGGGAACTACAAGAATCTCTTCGAGAAACTGGTCAAATTCGGACTGAACACCTGCCAGGTCTGCAACTGGAATGCCAAATTCTACGACGATGACTTCGATGGCAAGGTCGCGTGCGTCAAACAGCAGATGAAAGACCTGGAGGTCGCGCCTTCGGCGGTCTGGGCGGGCTACAGCGGGCTTGTCTGCTGGAATTTCACCGAAGGACCGGTGACGATGGGACTGGTACCGGAGGACCACCGCCAGCACCGCGTGCTGGAACTCAAGCGCGGCGCGGACTTTGCCGCCGCCATCGGCGTGCGCGCCATCATCACCCACTGCGGGTTCCTCCCGGAGAACCTCACCGATGCCAATTTCGACATCATCCGTTGCGCCATCTATGACGTGGCCGCCTACTGCAAGCACCTCGGCATCGGCTTCTGGTTCGAAACTGGCCAGGAGACCCCCGTGGCGCTCCTGCGCATGATCCAGGCCATCGAGGCGATGGGGCTGGACAACTTGGGCATCAACCTCGACCCCGCCAACCTGCTGCTCTACGGCAAGGGCAATCCCATCGACGCCCTGAATGTCTTCGGCAAGTATGTCCACAACATCCATGTGAAGGACGGCTTCGTGCCCACCGACGGTAAGCACTTGGGCAAGGAGGCGCAGGTGGGGCAGGGCATGGTGAACTACCCGCGCTTCGTGAAGCGCCTGCTGGAGATCGGCTTCCACGAGGAGTTCATCATCGAGCGCGAGATACCCGAGGGCGAGCAGCAGTCCGCCGATATCCGTGAGACGATGCAGAACCTGAAGATCTGGGCCGGCGAAGAAGGTTAGAGGCGAATGTACTGCTGGCGCCCCGCCAGCAGAGAGGTCAGCGGCATCATTGCGAGTTACGAATTACGAATTGCAAATTGCGAGTAGCCTGGGCTTCTGCGGCGGGGTGCGGCGTGCGATGCAGAGTTTTGAGCAGTTGCGCTCCGAAACACCGCCAGACAAGTCGGTCTATGTCCTGCACGAGTTGGTGCACAACCGCACGGTGACCGAGCAGATGGCGGCGCATGGTGCAATCTTCATTCAGAAACCAGAGGAATTGCCGATTGGCGCGACATGTCTGATTGGTGCGCATGGCGTGGGACGGGAGGCCGAACGGTTGTTGCGGAACCGCGCTGGTCGCCTGGTGGATGCGACGTGCCCCATCGTCAAGAACATCCAGCAGGCGGCGGCGGGACTTGCGGAGAACGAAGAACTGGTGCTGGCCGGATTGCGCGGACATCCTGAGGTCGAGGGAATCCTCGGTCATGCCGGCACATCGCAGCAATTCTTGGTGTCTTGTGTAGAGGAAGTTGCGTGCCTGCCGGAATTGTCCAATCCTGTCATGCTTTGTCAGACCACGATGCATCATGAGGTTGCGGACACAATATTCACGGCATTGCAGAAGCGTTTTCCGTCAGCGCGTCGTGGCGGAGTGATTTGCCATGCCTCTTCGGAGCGTCAGGCGGCAGTGGAGGCGCTGGTGTCCCGTATTGATTTGCTTCTGGTGATTGGTTCTCCCCATAGTTCCAATGCGAACCGCCTGCGAGAGATTGGCGAGCGTGCGGGGATTCCGTCGTATCTCGTTGACGGGCCGGAGCAACTGCCTGCCGATTTGGCGAAGTTTCCCCGCGTCGGGGTGGCGGCTGGCGCCAGCACGCCGGACGAACAGATTCAACGGGTGATTGCTGCCGTGCGGAAGCTGGAGGCATTTTCATGACGATTCCCAAGCATATCGCCATCATCATGGACGGCAATGGCCGCTGGGCGCAGGCTCGTGGTCTGGCGCGTTCCGAGGGGCACCGCGCCGGCTCAAAGCAGGTTGAGGTGATTGCGGACGCCGCGATTGCCGAGGGTGTCGAAGTGCTTACGCTCTATGCTTTTTCGACCGAAAACTGGAACCGCCCGAAGTTGGAGGTCGAGACGCTGATGACGCTCTTTGCGGAGTATGCGCAGCGAAGTCTGGATGACCTCCAGCGGCGCGGGATCCGTCTGCGCACGATCGGCCGGATGGAGGGTCTTCCGATGATACCGCAGATGGCGCTTCAGCGGGCGATTGACGCCACCGCGAAGAACACTACGCTGACCCTGAATGTCGCGCTGAACTATGGTGGGCGCGCGGAGTTGGTGGATGCGGCGAGCAAGGTGGTGGATAGCCGCGTGAAATCTGGCGATGCGTCGCCGGTCACCGAGGAGGAGTTCGCTTCCGCGCTCTACGCGCCCGATCTGCCACCGCCGGATCTGCTGATTCGCACTGGTGGCGAACTGCGCATCTCGAATTTCCTGCTCTGGGAACTCTCCTACGCGGAGTTCTACTTCACCGAGGTGCTTTGGCCGGACTTCGGACCGGCGGAACTACACGCCGCCATCGCCGAATTCGAGCACCGAAATCGCCGCTTCGGGAAGGTGTAGAGAAGACTGCGGCTTGGCAGCCGCAGCGCACAATTTTCCCGCAGCGCACAATTTTCCCGCAGCGCACAATTTTCCCGCAGCGCACAATTTTCCGGCGGACGCGCGGAGCGCGCCCTGCCAAACCGCTAATTGCTAATTGCTAATTATGAATTACTGTCCCATCATCGGCACGCTCGGGTATATCCTCTCGCCGGACCGGCAGTCTGTGCTGCTCACACATCGCATTGCGCGCAAGTCAGACGAGCAATTCGGAAAATACAACGGCCTGGGCGGTCATCTGGAACCCAACGAGGATGTGGCGACAGGGATGATCCGTGAAATCCGCGAGGAGTCCACGCTGGAGGTCACGGAAATGACCTTGCGTGGCACGGTGAATTGGACCGGCTTCGGACCTCACGGCGAAGACTGGCTGGGGTTTATCTTCCTGATCACCAAATTCACGGGCACGCCGTTGTCTACCAACGAGGAGGGCACGCTCTCCTGGGTGCCCCTCAAGGACTTCCCCAAATACCCCATGTGGGAGGGCGACAAGTATTTCCTGCCGTTGGTCTTCGATGATGACCCGCGCCCCTTCCATGGTTACATGCCCTATGATGGGGACCGACCGATCTCCTGGAGCTACACGCGTCTATAGCCCAATCCACTGCCAATGATGATCGGCATTCTGTTTGTCTTATGCTGTTGTCTGGCTGCTCAGGCCGTCGAGAGTCCTTTCGGCGCCACGACGACCGTAACGCCGGCATCGGATGCCCTGGAGGTCCGCGTGGAGCTCACTGGCCCGGCGGATGGCCACTTCAATGCCGGAATGCTGCGCCTGGAAGTCCCGGAGGGCTACACCGCCGAGGTGGTCAATCTTCCTGCGCCCGAAGCCGACGAGCTCTTTGAGGATGGCGTCTATCTGCCCGGAACCGTCTTGGAGTATCGGGTTACGCCCGCCACGCCGTTGCCCGAAATGGCGTTGCAGATCCAGGGCTGCGTGGACGAGATGTGCTATATGCCGCAGAGCATCGCGCTGACATCTTCGCGGACGGCGGCATCTCATGACTCTGCACCGCAGGCGGGTGCGAAGTGGTATGAGGGCTTTGCCCGCGAGCAGGTTCGTTTCGGCTACGCGAATGCCGCAGAGTTCGCCGCCTGGCTGGCTTCTGCGGTGGGCGATGAACTCGTGGTGGTAGAACATGAGGCACTGGTACATCGCGTCGCCCGGCACTATGGCCTCTGGCTGGGTGCACTGCTGCTGATTCCCCTGGGGCTGCTCCTGAATCTCACGCCGTGTGTTCTCCCGATGATTCCCATCACGCTGGCGGTACTCGGAACCAAAAGCGTAGGCGGCGGACGCCGAAAGGGCGCACTGCTGGGGCTGGCCTACGGCGGTGCGATGGCGGTGGCATACGGTCTCGTCGGCGCGGTCTTTGTGAAAGTCGGCGGGCGCTTTGGCGGCATCAACGCAAGTCCGTGGTTCAATGTGGCTGTCGGAATTGTCTTCGTCTGTCTTGCATTGTCGATGTTTGACGTGTTTTTGCTGGATTTGACACGTTTTCGTGGCACCACAGCCCGTCCCCATGGAACCTACCTTTCGGCGGCATTCCTTGGAGGGCTGACGGCGTTGTTGGCGGGCGCGTGCGTGGCGCCAGTGCTGGTGTGGGTGCTTTTGTGGTCCGCCGAACTCTATGGTGGCGGGAATGCTCTGGGGCTTTGGCTGCCGCTCTTTCTTGGCGTGGGTCTGGGGCTTCCGTGGCCCTTTTTAGGAGCCGGTTTGGGCTTTTTGCCGAAACCCGGTGCGTGGATGGTTCGCGTCAAGCAAGGCTTCGGCGTGCTGATTCTGCTCTTCGCCTGTTATTACTTCTGGAATGCCTACCAGTTGTGGCGTCCGTCACAAGCCATGCCCATCGCTGATGATGACTATTGGCAGATTGAGATTGAAACTGCCGTCGCCGAGGCGCAGGCGTTCCAACAGCCGCTCTTCATCGACTTCTGGGGCGTGACCTGCAAAGCGTGCGACACGATGGACGCCACCACGCTGCGCGACCCGCTGGTGCGAGGCTATCTGGACCGGATGACGCGCCTCAAGATTCAGGCGGACGACTTTGACGACCCCGAAATCGCGCCGCTCCTGAGGCATTTTAACATCCCCGGTTTGCCTGCGTATGTCGTGATGGTGCCGTAGAAAACGCACTTTTTTTCGACAATTTCCCAATGGCGGTTTGAAATCCGGATTTTGAAGGCTACATTAAGCGCACCTCCAAATGGTGGCTGTAGTCCAGTTGATTAGAACGCCTGGTTGTGGCCCAGGAGGTCGTCGGTTTGAGTCCGATCAGCCACCCCATAATATTCGGCGCCCTGCGGAGTTTTTCTCCCCTCCTCTCCGCAGGGCGCCACCTTTTTTCTATCGTTTTAAGGCCATAACCTTGTTTTTTTTGAGACTTTTTCCTATAATTATATATTATAGCCTTTAGTTTCATAATCCAATAAATCTACTCCTAATGAAAAAGTCCTTCACCCTGATTGAACTTCTGGTCGTCATCGCGATCATCGCCATCCTGGCCTCCATGCTGTTGCCGGCGCTCTCCAAAGCCCGCGAGAAGGCCAAGTCCATCTCCTGCGTCAACAACCTGAAGCAGCATGGTTTGCAGATGATTCTTTATGCCGACGACAACGATGACTACGCGCCGTCCTTCTACATCCGTGTAACCAATTCTTCCAACACCGGCTGGGATAACTGGCAGTGGAATTACTGGTTTATCTTGAAGCAGAATCTCGCCTTTAAGTCGTTTGTCTGCCCCTCCGACCACCGGGCGGAACGCATGAAGGACACGACATGGGCTGGCCTGAAGAATCCAGGCTATACCTTCAACTACTCTACCTACGGCTATCTGAATAACGCGCTTAACTGGAATGGCTCGGCGAATGCCGATGCACACAATAATCAGCCGCAGCGCCTCTCGTTCATCTCCAGCCTCTGCAGCAACGGCGAGCGTCCCATCTATGCCGCATGCAGCCCGGACGAAATCTGCACTGGCGGCAATGCCTCCTGGGACAGCATGCAGATCTTCCAGGGCTGGAACGCGACCTTCCATCGCCTCCATCCCGACCAGGTCTATGCGGTGGGTGACCGCCACATGGGCAAGGGCAACGCCGTGGTGCTGGACGGCGGCGTGGTCACCATCGACGAGGGCGAGGTTCAGTTGAACTGGAACTCCCACAAGTCCCGTTATTTCCGCCCGTTCAAACACGCCACCAGCAGCTACGGAATGGACGGCTGGCTTGGCCGCAGCGGATACTAATCCATCTCATTTCATCCTGACTTTCATCGCCTGAACCACGACTTAGGCTGTGGTTCAGGCGGTTTGTTTTTTTCAGATGATGTGGGCGATGATAGGGATACAGATTATATTGAAACGGTTTCCGCGACATTTCAAATACTCCGCCATCTATGCAGCGTTTTTTCCTTGCCATCCTTGTTCTGAGTGCCTTTTCTCTCTTCGCCTGGTCGCCAAGGGTGACCATTCCGCTGAATCCCGCCGGGCAGGGCGCCTTCCTGGGGAATTTTGTGGCGGTGGATGGCGAACAGGTCCCCGAGGCCGCCACCCGCGTGTGGCTCTCGCGCACCACCGAGGCGCTGAAGTTCCACATCGAGTGCCAGGAGCCGCTGATGCCCCAGACCTTCGCCAATGTCACGATGCACGACGGCACGGTCTGGAATGACGACTGCGTGGAGGTCTTCCTGATGCCCGCCGGCTGGAAGGAATACGCACATTTCATCGTGAACTCCCTGGGCACGCAATACGACGAAATGGGGCGTGGCGGACGCGACTGGGATCCCGAATGGACCGCCAAGGCCGAACGAAAGGTCTATGACTGGAGTGTGGACATCGAAATTCCCTACGCCAGCCTGGGTGCGACGCCCGCCGAAGGCGACGAATGGCGGTTCAATGTCTGCCGTTGTCGCAAGGCGGTCCCGGAACTCTCCAGCTGGTCGCCGAGTCCCTCGCGCTCCTTCCATGATGTGGCCTCATTTGGCGGGATGGTGTTTAATATAACATCATATCCTATTGATATTCAAATAGATAATGTTAATTTTATTTGGGCATTGAAGGCTGGCGCTTCCGCGCCTGAGGGCATTGAGGTTGAGTCAGTGCCGCTGGTCAGCGGGAATGTCGCCCAGCACATTGACTACCGTGAGGACGGTCAGGTCATCTACTCCGCTTTGCGGCTAATTCGCACCAGCCAGGTGGCGAACATTCTTGCGCCGGTGAAGGAGTTTCTGGATACCTCGGAACAGGCGGAACTATTGCGGCAGGAACGCGCGGCGCTATTGGCTTTGTCGGAGAATGCCTCTCCAGAGGCGTGCGTGATTCTGGAGCGGAACGCGCGCAGTCTGCTGAAGCGCGTGGAGCATCTCCGCAGTAACGAGGAGTTCGCACGACAGGGGCGCAGGCCTGCGGAGTTGCTCTATGGCGTGGAGACCTCGCTGACGAAGGTGATGCCCGGCGAACTCTTCGGCGGCGTGATTGGTGGTGAAATCCACTTGGATGCCGCACGGCGCGAGATGGACGCCGCGCAGGTGGTCCTCTTTGCGGGCGACTCGCCACTGATTCAGGCGGAGGCCCGCTTCGCCGAAGCCCTGAAGCGCGAGGACGGCGCGGAACTGCCGTTGGAGGCCCTGCGCATCCGCCGCGAGGCGTTGGTCAAGACCTGCCAGCCGGACTATCCCGCGCCCCTGAAAGGCAACATCCCCGACCCGCTGGTGCCCGCCACGCCATTTGACGTCGCCGCCAATGGCTTCGAGACGCTCTGGGTGGACGTACGCGTGCCCGCCGACGCCCAGCCCGGTGTCTATCGTGGCAGCCTGGTCCTCAAGGCGCGGAACACCGATGCCACGACGGTCCCTGTGGAACTCCGCGTGCGCAACTTCACTATCCCGGAGCGCTCCAGCATCGTCTCCGCCTTCGGGACGCGCTTCAATCCTGGACGCTTCCATTACGACCGCGAGGCGTACCTGGAGAACTACCTCGAACACCGCATCACGCCATATTTCTACGCGCGGAATCCCAAACTGCTCCGTCGTCCCGCCATGGACTGGTCGAACGCCGAGGCACTTGTGGTGCGGTGGCAGAGCGACGCCGACGCAGGTGTGCGGGTGAAAGTCACCATGTTGGACAGCAAGGTTCATATCCTCGCCACGCCAACCCTGCCCGCCGGTCAACTTCATGAAGTGTCGCTTGCGTTGTCGCCAGAGATGCGAGGCCCCGTCTGGTCGGTGACGGCGATGCTTCCAGGCATGGTCTCCGGGCAGTTGAATGTGGAATTGCTACGGAATGGCGAAAGCATTGCGCTGGTGCCAGAAACGGCAGTCCATGCCAAGGTCGAAGGGGAGTGGATTGACCAATGGCCCAGCGTCACCCTTGAGGCCTGGGAGCGCCCCGAACTTCCCGCCGAGGTGGACTGGTCGGAGTTTGACGCGGACATGGAAAACGCCTTTGCCAAAGGCATCACCTCGCATTGGCTGCCGGTCCACGCCTTCCGAGATAAGTCGTTGGCCGCCAGTCTGCTGTCCCCGCATCTGGCGGAAAAGGGCTGGACCAAGTACTTCTACACCTACCTGTATGACGAGCCGGAACCCAAGGACTATCCCGTCGTGAACCAGGGGCTTGGCGACATCAAGCGCGTGCCGCCCCACGACCTCCAGAACATGATGACCGCCCGCGCCTTCCCCGAGGCGCTACGTTTCGTGGACATCTGGTGCCCCGAACTCTACACCTACAATCCCGAGACCTCCGCCGCGCAGCAGCGCCTGAACCGCACGGTGTGGTGGTATGTCGCCTTCAGCACCCGCCACCCCTATCCAAATGTCTGGGTGGACTATCCCGCGCTGGACTGCCGCGTGTGGCCATGGATGAGCTGGAAGCACGACCTCGACGGGATGCTCTACTGGTCGGCGGTCTATTGGGACCAACAGGACCCCTGGCGAACGGCCGAGCTCTTCCCACATGCCAATGGCGACGGCTCGCTGCTTTATCCCGATGCCAGCGGTGCGCCCATCGACTCCCTCCGCTGGGAGTGCCTGCGCGACGGCATGGAGGACTACGAGGTCTTCTGCCTCCTGGAGGCCGCCGTCCGCGAACTGGGCGACCGCGAACCCGTCCTGACCGCGAAAATCCAGGAACTTCTTGCGATTTCGCCTGAGGTGCTGGTCAGTTACAAGCAATACAACCCCGACCCCAAGGCGCTCTTGGCGGCCCGTCGCGAGATGTCCGACACGCTGGAGCAGGCGGTGGCGGTACTGGGGCACGAGCCAGTCATCGAGGGGCGTCCGCGCTACCGCGCGGGGCGGAGTGCCCAGGAGGTCGCCGAAGGGTTGGCTTTCGAGGCGAAGGAGCAAATGGAGCGCGCGAAGTCCGCCAGCGACAAACTGAAGGAGCGCATGGCGAATCAGACACTCTCACCGCTGGCCGCGCAGGAGGGGCTAAGGCTTTTCTACGATTTTGACGACGACCTCCCGTATGTGCGGGACCGTTCCAGGTATCTACAGGATACCACAGGCGTGGGAATCACCCGCACCGCTGACGGCGAAGGACACTCCAAACGCGGGATTCGCATCGACAAGATACCGCTGAAGTTGCCTGGCGGCAGCGACATCCTGGGGACGCAGCCCGAGGCGGGAACCATCGCCTTCTGGGTGAAGCCCGAGTTCGAGCCCAGGGACTACCAGAACCGCGAGCAGTATCTTTGCCTCTTCTATCTGATGGAGACCGACGGCAATGGCCTCCCCGACGGCTTCGATGAAATCGGCATCTACCTGACCGCCGAACGGCTCTGCCTGCGTCTCGGCGGCATGAGTCCGCAGACGGTCTTCGCGGGCACCGCTGACCCGCCGTTCCAAAAGGGCGAGTGGACGCATCTCGCCGTGACCTGGAAGCCCGGCGAGCGAATCCTTTACATTGATGGCAAGCCCGTACTCGAAAACCGCCACGAGTTCCTTCCTCCCAAACTGGATGGCTTCCCCGGAAACCTCGGCAACCATCCTCCGAGCGGACGCTTCCCTGCGCCCGGCATCTACGACGACCTCTACATCTTCGACCGCGCACTCTCCGCTCTAGAAATTTCTGGATTAATTCATTAACTAATTCTTGTCCAAGTAGTTATGACTAATAAAAATGAATCACCCCGTCCTTCCGGCGGCAAAGGCAAGAACATCGCGATTGGTTGTGGCGGCGCACTGGTGTGCTGTGTCATTGCGGCGATGTTGCTGAACTCCGACCAAGGGGCCTCGGTAATTGCCTACGGCACGATGATGTCGCTCATCGCCTACGGTGCCCGCTTCATCTTCAGCGACTTCTTCGAGGACTATGGCTGGTATGTGTGGGGTGGCATCGCTGTGCTGGCTTTCTTCATGGGAATCGTGAAGCCCGTCAACACGGAGAAGAAAGGCGGTGCCGAGCCGACGACTGTGGTCCAGACCGATACGGATACTGACACCAAATCGTCCGAAAACAATAAGGCGGACACCGACAAGAGCGAGAAGAAGGTCGCGGACAAGACTGACGCGGCTCAGGAGGCTCCGCGTCCGACCCTCGAGGAGGCGTTGGGGGAACTGGATGAGTTGATTGGGCTGGTCTCCGTGAAGGAGGAGGTCCACAAGATGGCGAGCCTGATGCAGGTCGCCCAGCAGCGCAAGGCGGCGGGGCTGAAGGTCGCCAACGTCTCCTACCACTGCGTCTTCACGGGGAATCCCGGCACGGGCAAGACCACCGTCGCCCGCATCATGGCGAAAATCTACAACGCGCTGGGCATCTTGGAGAAAGGACATCTGGTCGAGACCGATGCGGGCGGACTTTTGGGCAGCCATGTCGGCGAGACCGCCGAGAAGACCAATGCCATCGTGGACTCCGCCATCGGCGGGGTACTCTTCATCGACGAGGCGTATATGCTCGCGGAGAGCGGCTACGGCAAGGAGGCCATCGCCACCCTGCTCAAACGCATGGAGGACGACCGCGACCACCTGGTGGTCATCATGGCGGGGTACATCAACGAGATGCGCGAGATGCTGGAACTCAACCCCGGCGTCAAGTCCCGTATCAACCGCTATATTGACTTCCCCGACTACACCAACGAGGAACTCTGCGCGATCTTCCGAATGCAGGCGAAGAAGAACCAATACACCCTCTCGCCGGAACTGGAGGAGCAACTCGACAAGGCAATGGCGAAATGGACCCGCCACCGCGACAAGCAGTTCGGTAACGCGCGTTTCGTGCGAAACCTCTTCGAGAAGGCGGTCGAGCAGCAGGCATTGCGGCTCGCCGAGATGTCCAATGTCACTCCCGAGCAACTGGTCACGCTGGAGCCGCAGGACCTCGGCATCGGGGTGGACGACAGCGCGAGCCGCCCGTCGCTGGAGGAGGCGCTCGCCGAACTCGACCAGCTCATCGGGCTGAAGGAGGTCAAGGCCGAGGTCCACAAGTTGGCGGACTTCTGCAAGATCGCGCAGGAGCGTGAGGAGGCAGGGCTGAAGGTCGCCGAACTCTCCTACCACTGCGTCTTCGTGGGCAATCCCGGCACGGGCAAGACCACGGTCGCCCGCAGCATCGCGAAGGTCTATCACGCCCTGGGCATCCTCAAGAAAGGGCATCTGGTCGAGACCGACCGCTCGGGGCTGGTCGCCGAATATGTCGGGCAGACCGCCATCAAGACCAACAAGCTCATCGACGAGGCGCTCGACGGCGTGCTCTTCATCGACGAGGCATACACGCTGGTCAACGGCAGCCAGAACGACTATGGCCACGAGGCGATCGCCACCCTGCTCAAACGCATGGAGGACGACCGTTCGCGCCTGGTGGTCATCCTCGCCGGCTATCCCGACGACATGCAGCGCTTCATGGATTCCAATCCCGGACTGACCTCGCGCTTCAGCCGAGTCATCCACTTCCCCGACTACACGGCGGACGAACTGGCGGACCTCTTCCGCTTCTACGCGAAACGCAACCACTACGAACTTTCGGCGGACGTCGAGAAGTGGCTCAACAACGCCATCGCCAACTCCACCAAGAACCGCGACCGCAACTTCGGCAATGGCCGCTGGGTGCGGAACCTCTTCGAGCGTGCGCTGGAGCGTCAGGCCATCCGCCTCGCCGAGACCACCGGCCACACCGAGCAGGAACTGCGCACGCTGGAGCTCTCTGACGTGGGCATCACCGTCACTCCCGCCAAGAAGAAGGAGGAATAGAAACCTAGACCCTGAATCCGTGAATTGCGGCAAGATGTACTGTCGGCGCCCTCGCCGACAGAACACGCGTTATGCAGACGCCACGCCTGCACTGTTTACCATTCACGGATTCAGATAGACCCCTGCGCATGTATGCGTGGTTGACTGGTCTGGCTTTTTGAGGTCAGGCATTCCCATTTGAATTGCCCTTTTTGGGAATATATAAGATTTTTACATATAGCACTTTACAATCTTTGAAAACGGATTATATTTAGGGTGGTTTCCAACTTGATGCATACATTGAAGCATGGGAGGCATTATGGTAAAAGCCAATATTCGTGACGAAGCGCAGGCGCTTGCAGTGGCTCACCGCGAGATGGATGCGGGTACGCACATCATCAAGTTATTTCCCAGCCCGACCGGCGATGTCATTCAACTGTTGGAAGTATCGACTTCGGTGGCGACTTCTGGCACCATCGAACCATTTGTCTTTACGGCCAATCCGTCCGATGGCTATTCCCATCGTTGCTTGATGCTTCTGCTAAGCGACCAAGAATGGAGTGACGTCCAGAACCATCGTTTGTCGTTGCCTGCCGGTTGGGATATCCGGCTTGCCGAAGACCTCCTGTAGCAAATGCGATAATGGAAAAACTCTCGGCAGGTCAGGCATTTCTGCTTCAGGCGGCAGAGGATTTGCGGGCATCGCAGATAGTGGGATATGATATTGCGTCCGCGCCATCCACATTCTATATGCTGTTGCAGATGGTCTTTGAGAAACTGGCCAAGGCTCATAAGTACTGGAGTCATCGTCAACTTCCGCAACGACCTGGACACGAAATAGCGGATCGTTATTTTTCCAAAGTTTTTGATGTGCTGATTCGTATGAAACCGACGAAGCGCAAGTATTATGGCAGTTTACTCCAGCTAATCAAAGAGCTTGAAGCAGCCCAACCCTCGGTGGCACAAAAATGCCTGCCATCGATGCCAATGCTGGAGTATCCATGGGAGAACAAGCAAGGAGAAATCTGCTATCCGGCCCGCGATTTGCCACTTGTGCAAAAACTGCGAAACAACGGAAACAATGCTCGTTCGGCTTGGATTGCCCTGAAGTTTGCTTCAGAGGATATCCAAGAATTGATGCGGGCGGCCAAACTGGCATGATGCTTCTTATATTCTGGCGTGCTGGCTCTTGAGGCGGTTTCATTCATTTATGCCTTCCTTTTGAATGTGAGTTTTCCCATTATTTCTAATCGAAATCCATTTTAGCCTCAAAAACAAGGGCCGGGACAAATGAAACGATTAATTAATCGTTATTGACAGACTCCCCTATAGGCAGCCTACAGAATCTGTTCAAATCGATTTCGATTAGATTTTTGGGGAAAACTCACATTTTGAATTTGCGTGGGGACGGCACCACGCCGCCCGGATGAGATGATTTTCCGTAACATTATTTGCGGCGTACGCGGAAAACACAGCTGACAAACGGACGGGAAGCAGCCTTCGGAACTGGGTTCCATTGGGGGATAATTCATTGAAGCCTGCTGGAAAATCGTAAAATTACGGATTTTTTCTCGAAAGGACTTGAAACTTTCCGAAATGTTGCCTATATTTATAAATGTTACGCAACATTAGTTTGTGTAATTGGTGTGTTTTCACGCTTTTTTAGGTTGTTATATTCATTCAAAACTCAAGGAGCCCACTCATGAAGAAATCTTTCACCCTCATTGAATTGCTGGTCGTCATCGCGATCATCGCCATCCTGGCGGGGATGCTGCTTCCCGCGCTCTCCAAGGCCCGTGCCAAGGCTCACGCGATTTCCTGCGTCTCCGCGCTGAAGCAGGCCGGTCTGGCCTCGGCGATATGGGCAAACGACAGCGACAACACGATTCTCCCTGCGTATTTTTCGGAAAAGCAAGGTGCGGAGAACAAATACCGCGGCAATTTGGTTCCCAATCCCATTACGACAGGTTACCAGCCGGTCTTTTGGATGGATGCGTTGCTCAATGGCGAGTACATTGAGGATATTGACATTCTCCGTTGCGCGTCGGCCGAGTTTTCCGGTTCGGCGTTTGGCGCAAGTGCGTGGTTTGGCGGCGATGGCTCCTGGGGAGCCAGCGTTTCGAGCAAGTTCGTTCCGCTGGCGAAAGTGAAGAAGACCACCAAGACGATCTATGCGGGTGACACGGTTCAGGATGGAACTGCGGACAACGCCTGCAAGGCGATAATCAAAGAATTCTTCAGCGCCAATAATGGCTATGGCCCTGACCTGCGCCACAACAAGAAGGCCAATTTCCTGTGGATTGACGGCCATGTCGAAGCCATGGGAAAAGACGAGTGGGACGCCACCATCGACAGCAAGGAGTACTACTACTTCCTGACAGATAAATAGTCGTCTTCAGAGCGGGGTGGCGGGGCATATCGTGACGCGGTTGTCTCGCCACCCTTTTGTTTTCCGTGCGGCCATTGCAGGAGTTATAATGATTAAAAAGGAATATTTGGGGCAGTTCCTGGGGATCTCGTTGCTTCTGTGTCTGGCTGCGGCGCGGGGCATGGCCACGGAGTGCCGCCAGTCAGGCGGCGAGATTATTCTTTGGAACCAGAAGACTCTTGTCGCGTTTGACCAGTTGTCCGGGAGCCTGCTGCGCCTGGAGAACTGCCAGATAAACGACAATTATCTGAAGCGCAAGGCATTTGGCGGGAATCCCTATAGGCTCATTATCGAACCGACCGAATTGCCGGAGAATGCTTTGGCCGGCATTGATTGTGGCCCTGCGGCGCCGGAGGGTTCGTTGGGCGGCGAATGCCTTGACGCGGCTGCGTTTCGGCTTGACTCGTGGGAGTTCCATCGTGAGACGGGGCGGCTGGAGCTGCTCTGCTCGTGCGGCGTTTGGCGCAGCCGTCTGGCCGTGAGTCTGCCCGAAGACGGCGACGAGCTGGAACTCTCCTGGCAGATCACCAATTTGGGGGAGCGTCCGACGAAGGTCATCTTAGGCTTTCCGTTCCTCACCGGAGTGCAGCTGGGAGGCAGCCCGGACGACGACCTGGGCCTCAATGGCATCTTCTCCGGACGGGCGGACGAGGCGGCGTGGATCAACTCCGGCGGCGCCTACGGCTGGCAGTGCACCATTCAGGCGCATTGCGTGTATGACAAACGGCTTGGCGCAGGACTGACCGTCTTTCCGAAGGACACTGAGACCAATGCGAAGATTCTTCGCCGGCTGCCGGGAGGCGGTCTGACGGTTCTCTACTATCCCGCGCGGGAGATTGCCCCTGGGGAGACGGCGGGTCCGCCGCCTGCGCGCTTCATCGTCCATCAGGGTGGCTGGATCACCGGAATGCGCCGCTACGGCGAGTGGTTCCGCGCGGCCGCAGGCAGTCAGCCCCTGCCGGAGACGACGCGGCGGGACAGCAGTCACAAGGGCTTCTGGGTGCCGCGGGCGGCCGATGCGGCGGCGGCGGGCTTCACTTTCAACACCTTGCTTGGCCGCGACTTGCTGCCGTCCCATCTGGAGACGATGGAATGGGCGATGTACTGGGACGGCATGCGCCAGCATCCGGAAAGCTACGGCGCCTTCGGGCCGGATGGCGAATATCTGCCGCGCGAGGATCTCGGCGGCAAAGATGGGATGCGTCAATGCATCGAACGCGCCAACGAAATCGGCCGCAGCACCATCCTCTATGTCGCAGGCGTCGGGCTCCACGACACCAGCGACTTTTTCAAGACCCACGACATGGGAGTCCAGGGAGCCATTTTCAAGCAGGACGGGACGCCGCTGGTTTACTTGGACCACGATTACTTCATGTGTCCGGGATACGCCCCCTGGCAGAACCAGATCGCGATGGTCGCGGCGCGTCTGGCGAGGGACTATCCCATTGATGGCATCCGGCTGGACGAGATGGGGGTGCCGCGTCTGTGCTTCAACCCGAACCACCATCACGATACGCCATTCGACTACCTGAAATGGGAGCGCGAGCTTTTCCGCAAGGTCCGCGCGGCGGTGGACGCAGTGCGTCCCGGCGTGGCCATCTACACGGAGTTCCCCCTGGACTACTATTCCATCACCAACAACGGCTATCTTCAGATGAACTACGCGGGGCGGAACTGCACGCCGATGCGCGTGGCGTTCCCGCACTACCAGGCAATCTCGTGCCATGCCGGCGCCCTCGAGTCCGCCCTGGAGGGCTACACGCCCGCTCTCCGCGGCGCCGGCCGTAGCGAGTTCCTGGGCTGGAAACCCGCGAACTACATCGCGGGCGCGGGAGGGTTTCCGGGACCGGAACTGCGTTTTGACGAGGTGCTGCCGGCCTTCCGGGAGGTTTACAACGACGGTCGCCTGGAGGATGTCCAGCTTGCCGCCGACGCGCCGGATTGGACGGGGCGGCTCTGGCGGGGCAATCGCTTCTGGCTACTGCCCGGCGGACCGGAGACCATCCGTCCCTTCGGCCGCGCGGTCGCCATCCACTTGCCGAAATTGCCGTTCGAACCGCAGAAAATCTGGCGGCTGGATTTGCAGACATTGGAGCTGCGGGAGACGCAGCGTTCGCCGTCGGGCGACCTCGTGCAGGACGTCGATTTCGCGATTTTCCTGCTGGCGACCGAGCGCACGCCGTCGTGGCTGACCACGACGCTGCCGGCGACGGTTCTGCGGGGGGAGACGCTGGCCTTCCGGCTGGAGGCGATTTCCCTGAGCGGCGAAGCTCCCGCCCGCCAGGCGGTGGTCGAGATTCCGGGACTGCTGTCGCCCCGGACGGTTGAACTGCCCGCGACCATTTCCTGCGAGGTTCCGGCCGACGTTTCTTCCGGAAACTATTATCTTAAGGTCACGGGCGACGAGGTGCTGGAGTTGCGGCGCTGGTTCGCGGTCAAGCCCGCCGAGACCGTCGTGACCTGGGTGGGTGATCGGCGCACTGGCGTGGACATTGCGGAGGCTCTGCAGCGGAAGCTGGGCGACCGCTATGCGGTCCAGACGGTCGGCGGCCCGGAGGTGACCTTGCGCAAACCGGACTGGATGCCCTGGTGGAGCGAGAACCTCTATGCGGAAATGAAGACCACCATTCCGGATATCGTCGTGATTGCCCTGGGCAGCAACGACTCCCGTCCGCAGTTCTGGGACGCGGCGCGGCTGGAGGCGGATGCGGCGGAATTGGTGAACGAGCTCCGGCAGAACGACTCGCATCCCGTGGTTCTTCTGGCGTTGCCGCCGCCGGTCTTCGGCGCTGGCGGGCAGGGATTTGACGCAGAGGTGCTTCAGAACGAGGTGATTCCCATCATACGCGGGGTGGCGGAAGAAACTGACGCCGAGCTCGTGGACTTCAATGCGCCCTTCAAAAACCGTCGCGAACTCTTTCCCGATGGCGTCCATCTTGGGGCTGAAGGACAGGAGATGCTCCTGGAACTTGCGGCGAAACGCATCCGGGAGGTTCCCAGATAGATTCAATTTCCTCATCAGAAATTACTTATGCTTGAACTTGAGGCGGCTGTCTGGAGTTTCCCGGAGGCTGTTCCGCCCAACCTGACATTCGACGCGGACACCGGAACCACTGGCACCCTTCCGACCGAAAGCTGCCCCAGTTTCACTCTTCTCGTTGAATTGGAGCGGCGGAATTTGCGGAAGGGGAGGGTGGTCGAGCTGCCTGGCGTCCTTTCGCTGGTTTGCCGTCAGGCGGGGGATGACGACGGGTTGCGGGAATGGGACCGGCTGCAGAACTACGCCAACTATCGGCTGGACGGGGCCCCGCCACCGCTGATTGAGGCGGTCCTCCGACTGGAAAGCGCCGCGCATCCCGAATGGAAGGAGCAGCGGCTGGGCTTCCCGATGTCACTGCTGGACCATGACTGCACCGTCATCCGACTGGCGGTGCACTTCACCGGGGCGACTTGGCAGCTATTGGTCAACGGAAGCGTTCTTGACGAGGAGTTCCCTTTCGGACAGCCTCAGTGGGAGCCAGATGCCCACGCGTTTTTCGCCCCCGGCGCCGTCCGCCGTGCGCGGCTCTTCAGCCCGGCATTGACGCTGCGGCACCAGACGGCTTCGCCGCGGAAAACGCTTCCGACAGTGCAGTATTTCTCGCCGTCGGGGCACAACGCCTGGGTGGGAGATGTCGTGCCATATTACGATGACGACCGAAAGCGTCTGCACATCTTCTATCTTCAGGACCACCGTCATCACAACAGCAAGTTCATTCGCGGCGGGCACTTTTTCGCGCATCTCTCCAGCACGGACCTGCGTCATTGGGAGGAGCATCCCGCCGCCGTAGGCATCACTCGACAGTGGCAGACCTGCGGAACCGGAACGGCCTTTCGGCTGGACGGAAAACTGTGTCTTGGCTATGGGTTGCACACGACGCGCATCATTCCAGAGGAGCAGACGGCGCTTCCGCTGCTGAACCAGGAGATCAAGTGCTGCGGCGAATGCCGTCAGCGGACTTTCGACGAACTCGGCGAGCGGCTGCCGGCGGGAAGCACGTATGCGTTCAGCGACAACGGCGTGGACTTTCAGGAGTCGGGCGTCGTCCTCCATCCCTGCGAGAATCCGGGCATCTACAATGCACCGGATGGTGACGGATACCTGATGCTGGCCGGCTACGGCTCCCGCGGCGTCTGGAGGTCAAAGGATTTGAAGACCTGGCGTTGCGAAGCCCCCGAGTTTCCCCCGGAAGGCTGGAATGCCCCGATGCGGAACTCCACGGAGTGCCAGTCCTATTTCCGGTGGAACGACTTCGAGTATGTCATCGGCGGTTTTACGGGCTTCTGGTATCGGCGGATTGGCGGCGGAGAGTTCAAAGATGGCGGCGCTTTGGGCGCGGACATCTACGAGGGGCTCAGCGTGCCGATGGTCGCGGAGTTCGCGGGCAACCGCCGTATCCTTGCGGGATGGCTGAACGGCGTGGACCGGACGATGAAGTTCTGCTGGGCGGGACATCTGGTCCTGCGGGAGCTGGTGCAGTCGCCGGATGGCACGCTGGGCACCAAGTGGCCGGAGGAAGTGCTTCCACCGCAAGGCGAAAGCCGTTGCCTTGACACGGCACTGGAAGCATCCACCACATCCTTCGACTTGCCGGCGGCATCGTTTCTGCTGGAGTTCCGGGCCTCCCTGCCGTTGGGGAGCCGGTTGGCGCTTGACATCTTCGCGGACGGCGCGGAGCCTGCCGGCTGCCAGCTGGAGCTCTTCCCGGAGAGCGGTCGTGCGCAATGGGGGACGGTGACTCGGCCGGGCGAATGGGCGGAACCGCTTCCGTCCTCGCGTGAAGTCATCGAGGGCTTCCGGGACCACTGCGAATACGCCACCTTGTCCTACGACAGGCGTTTGGCGTTCTTCGCCGGGGATTTCTGCATCGAACAGCTCAACTTCTTGGGTGCCGGAGAGTTCCGTGTCAGGTTGCTCTGCCAGTATCGGCCCAAGATCAACGGCTTCATCGTCGATGCGGAGTTCGCGGAGCGCCGCACCATGGTGACGTGCCGTTCGGACCTGGGAAAGCCGAAACGGCTGCAGTGGATGCTGGCGTCCGGAGCGGCCGTCCATGAAGTCAATCTTTACCCCCTTCCAGACTGAATGCGCTCATGAAAACCACCAATGCGACCATTTGCCGTGTCCTTGACGACCTTCGGCAGAACCGTCAGGCGAGCTGCTTTCTGCCGCTGGTGTGGCAGTATGGCGCGTCGCCGGAGACGGTGCTGAAGGAGCTGTGCGCCATCCGGTCGTGCGGCATCCGCGAGTTCTGCCTGGAGTCCAAGCATTTCCCTGGTTATCTTGAGGAGCCGTGGTGGCGGAACCTGGACTTGGTTCTGGGCTTTGCCCGGGAGAACCAGATGAAGGTCTGGGTCTTTGACGACGGCTACTTCCCGACGGGCAGCGCCAACGGCGCGCTGGCGGGCAAGCCGGAGTCGCCTTATCGTCGTCTTTTTTTGGAGGAGGGGCATCTGGAGGTCTGCGGACCGCTGGCGGGCGCCTCCGTACTGTTGGACGCATGGCTGCACGGCTCGCCGGTCAGCCGCCGCGCCGCCTTCGAGAAGCGTCTGCTGGCCGCCGTGGCCATCCCCGTGGATGTTCCGAAAGCCGGTGGTTGCGCGAAGACGGCCGTGGATTTGACCGCCCGCGCCGTCGGCGGGCGTCTCCATTGGGATGTTCCGGCGGGGCGCTGGCGCATCCACCTGATGACGGTTTCGCCGCAAGGCGGCAGCGACCTGACGCGGGACAGCGTGAATCTGATTGACCGCAAGGCAGTTGCTTTCTTCCTTCAGAACAACTACGAGCCATACTGGCGACGCTATCAGGCGGACTTCGGCAAGGCCTTCGGGGGCTTCTTCTCCGACGAACCGGGCTTCTACAACCTGGTCGACACCTACAGCATGGGACAAAGCGTCGGCGTGCCGGGCATCCAGCTGCCCTGGAGCGCGGAGCTGGAGGAGCGTCTTAAGGCGCGGTGGGGCGATGCCTTCGCCTGCACGCTTCCGGCGCTGTGGTGCCGTGCGCTGCCGGGGAGCGCGGAGGCCGTCTATGATTATATGGATGAGGTGACCAGCCTCTACGCGGAGTGCTTCACTTCACAGATCGCCGGATGGTGCCATTCGCGCGGCGTGAAATACATCGGGCATGTGCTGGAGGACAATGGCCAGCATTCCCGGCTGGGCTCCGGCACCGGCCACTACTTCCGTGCGATGACCGGGCTGGACTACGCGGGGGTGGACATCGTGCTGAACCAAATCGTTCTCGGCGTGGAGGATGACCTGCCGGGGATGACCGCAGAGGGCGAATGGCATCCGCGCTTCTTCCATTACGGCCTCGCGAAACTGGGGGCCGCAATGGCGCACCTCGACCCCGCCAAGCAGGGCCGCGCTCTATGCGAGGTCTTCGGGGCATACGGCTGGGCGTTCGGGCTGCGCTCCATGCAATGGCTTTACAATCACCTGCTGGTCAATAACATCAATATCTTCATGCCACACGCCTTCTCGGCGGCCGGGCTGAATTATCCGGAAGACGACTCCAGCGCGAACTACCCCGTCCCCTTTCCGCCACACTTCTTCTGCAACGGCGCGAATCCGCAGTTCCGGCACTATCCGGAGCTGTACCGCTACTGCGACCGAGTTGTCTGGCTGACCCGCAGAACCCATGTCTGTCAGCCGGTTGCGGTGCTTTTTCCCGCCGAGGCGGAGTGGCGGGGGCGCTGGACGCCGTTCGACTGGATTGTCCGCGAACTGACCCGCGCACAGCTTGAGAGCGAGTTGCTGCCGGTCGATTTCCTGATGCGCAATGCCATTCTGGAGGATGGCCGCCTCGTGGTCAACGGCGAAGCGTTTCCCACGCTGGTGGTGCCGGACGGGGACTGGCCGACGGCGGTTCAGGAACGGCTGAACACTTTGCGCCAGAAGGGGTTCACGGTCCTGATGGCCTCGCCGGAAAACCTGCCGCAGGTGCTGAATGCCCTCCGGTCCCATGCGAAAGTCAGGTGCCTCGGCGCGCCTTGCCCGGAACTTCGCGTGAATTATCTGCAAGGAGATGGTTTTGAAGTATTTATGCTCTTCAACTCAAATCCGCGACAAAGCCTGGCGGCAGCGGTGTCCCTGTTGTGCCGACAGGAAGTTCTGGTACGCTACGATGCCTGGGAGAACCGCCTGACGGCCGTGAGGGCGGAACAGACGCAGGAGGGGTTCCGACTTCCGTTGGAACTGGCGCCTGGCGAGTGCGCATTGCTTCTCGGCCTTGCCGCCAAGGAATGTCCGGAACTGGATGAAGCATTGCCCGAAATGAACCGCAGACAACGCATTGACGGTCCTTGGACGCTGGCGGCCGCCACCGCAGAGGAGTTTCCGGAATACAAATTTGTCCAGAATTGTCCAGAATTGTCCAATTTGCGGCAAATTCCCGGCCTTTCGGACTTCAGCGGTCATTTTCGGTACGAATGCGAGTTTCCGTTCACGGGGAAAACTCCGTGCGTGGCCTTTCTGGAATTGGGCGAGGTCTTCGAGACGGCGGAGGTCTGGCTCAATGGCGTGCGCCTTGGGGTGCGGGTGGCTCCGCCCTATCGTTTCGCGATTCCGGCCGGGGTGCTGCGTGGCGGAAAAAACGCTCTACGCGTCGAAGTGACCAACACGCTGGCCGCCCGGGAGCATGATTACTTCTCACGCGGCATCGTTCAGCCCCCGGATGGTCTGCTGGGACCGGTCTCTCTGCTTTTCTGACATCAATGGCTTCCTCTTCCACCAAAATCTACCGCTGCGGCACACTGACCTACACTCTGCCGCAGCTCGTGATGACCGGTCTCTGGCTGCTGCTGGGGGGCTTCGCCTACGCGCTGGCCACCAGCGTGCCGGGCGCCATCCTGCCGTTGAAGCTCCAGGAGCTGGGCGTCTCCGATCAGACGAAAATGATTCTGCTCTCCACCATTGGCGGCGTCTTCAACATGACGGTCTGTCCCTATATCGGTGTGGCGTCCGATCGCTGCCGAAGTCGCTGGGGACGGCGCATCCCATATATCTTCAAGTCGATGCCGCCCATTGTGTTGGCGCTGGTGCTCTTTGCGTTCAGCGGGCGTTTCGGCGCGGCGCTGGCCGCCTGGGCCGCGCCGTGGTGGGCGGTGGCCCCGGCGACGATGACCGTCTTGGTCATCGGGATGGTGATGGTCCTGTACCAGTTCTTTGTGATGTGGGTCGGCTCGGTCATCTGGTACATCTTCAACGACATCATCCCGCCGGAGATGCACGGACGCATCATGGCGGTCTTCAACATCGGCATGAGCGCCAGCAGCGCATTGTTCCACTACTTTGTCTTTCCGCACGCGCGTCGGCATTCGGCCGCGATCTTTCTCGGCGTCGCCCTGCTGTATGCCGTGGTCATCTCCCTGATGTGCCTCTTCGTGCGCGAGGGGACCTATCCGCCGCTGGAGGAGCCCGCGCTGACGGCGGGGAAGCCATCGGCGCGGCGGCGACTGGCTTCCGCCTGGCGACATTTCCAGGAGTTCCTCCGGGACTCCTTCTGCCACCGCCTCTATGTCATGAAATACCTCCTGACCATCTGCACCGCGATGTGCGGCTGCGCCGGAATCTATTTCTTCTTCTACTACTGCGAACTCGGACTGGACGACCGGCTGATCGGACGGCTCAACGGCATCAACTCGCTGGTGGCGACCATCGGGCTGATGGTGACCTCGCTTTTGGCCTCGCGGCTGGTCAACCGCTGGCATCCGGTGAGAATCTATTTCTACAACCTCATCCTCGGCTCCCTGGCATCCATGCCCATGGTCTTCCAGTTCCTCTTCGGCACGTTGCCGCCAGGCGTTTTCGTGGTGATGGTGGTATGCATGACAGGCTGTTCGCTTTTCATCAATGGGTTGAACAGCATCTGCTTCCTGCCGATGGAGATGATGATTTTCCCGAAGTCGCGCTTCGGCTCCTTCTGTTCCATCCAGGCACTGCTGCGCTCCACGGCCACCACCATGGCCGGCGTGGGCGTCGGGGCCTTCTTCGATTTTCTGGGGAGATGCTTTCCCGCCCATCCGGAGTTCCGGTACCGCTTCGTGGAGGCGGTCAGCTTCCCCTTCTCCATCCTGGTCATCCTGCTGGCCTATCTGGTCTTCCGCGAATGGCTGCGTCAGGGCGGCTATGCCGCATACGCCTGCCCGGCACCGTGGGAGAAAGACGGCCGCGAACGTCTGGAGCTGCTGCCTTTCCGCCCGGTCAGCCCGCAGGAACTGCGTAGAAGTCTGCGCTTCTTCGATATCGCGCTGGCGGCAAGTACCGCGCTTTTCCTCCTCTATCCGATGGTGCTCGGAAAAGTGCGGGATGGCGCAGTGCGCCTGGAACTCTGCCCAGTGGCCATTCTGCTCCTTGCGGATGTGCTTTGGGCGCTGCTCCGCAGACGCCTCAGCCGCAAGATGGCATTGGCGGAAGAGGGCAGGGGGGCGGTTCCGGGACTGCCGCACCCGGGCATGATCATCACCGTCTGGCTTACGCAGCTGTGTGTCCTTTTTGTGCTGCTGGGGAGCAATTGCTTCGCCGACGGAGGCTTCGCACGGGTCACTCTGATTCTCTGTGCCTTGAAGCTCCTTGGCCTGACCATCGGCGTGGGGGTCATTAGCCGTTTGGAGAGTGCCGCGCCGCAGGGAAGCTTCTGACTGATGGCATAGGCTATAATATAACTTATTGGAAATCAACGACTTATGCAAGTCTCTCCCTGGTCCAGGTGGCCTCGGATGAAGATCTCCCTGGTGCAGCGTCGGCGTTTTCCCACATTCTCGAGCAGCAGTCTGATGGTCTCGCGGGCGATGGTCATGAACTCGTTGTTGATGGTCGTCACGTTCGGGATGCAATAGCGGTGCCCCGGCCAGCAGTCGAGCGAGACGATGGAGATGTCCTCGGGCACCCTCAGGCCGCGCTCCTTGAGCTGTCGGATGCAGAGGTTGATGCAGGTCTGTCCGCCGACGATGATGGCGTCCGGCTTCAGCGGCAGGATGTCGTCGAGCAGCAGGGTCATCAGCTCCGGCGTGTCCATGTTGCGCAGGGGCTTGCAGAAGATCTGCGCCTCGTCGAGCGGCAGATGGTATTTGGCGTAGGCGTCGCGGAGGGCCTGGACGCGCACGCGGGCGTCGTAGGTGTCGTAGGCGGTCTTGGCGTAGATGACCTTCCGATGGCCACTCTTGAGCAGATAGTCCACCGCCTCGTAGAAGTTCGCATAGTAGTCCGGAGAGACGAAGGCGAATTTCTCGCTGGTCATCGGCTTGCTGATGAAGACCGGGTTGCGGAAACGGTCGAAGAGCGGCGGGACCTGTTCGGCGAAGTCGTAGTAGTGCGCAAAGCAGATGATGTTCTGGATGTCGTAGCCCAGGAAGTCGTTGACGTAGGTCTCGATGTTCGCCAGGCTGTCGTGGACCAGGCCCACCTGGAGGCGGTAGCCAGCCTGCGTTGCCAGATGCTCGATCTCCATCATGATGTCCGTGTACAAGCCGCAGCAGCAGCTGTCGATGATGATGCCGATGACATTCTGGGTGTTCCGGGCCAGCCGCTGAGCAAACAAGTTCGGGCGGTAGCCGAGATTTTTCGCAACATTCTGAATGTGCTCCGCCATTTTCTCGCTGACTTTCGTGGTCTTGCCGCCCCCTCCCAAAAGGGCCTTCGAAACTGCTGATTGAGAGACTCCTGCGGCTTTGGCGACATCGGCCTGCGTTATCATAGACGGTAATATTTCCTCTGAGATGACAAATGGTAAGCGAAGTGAAAACAAAGGAAATATAATCACGTTTTTCGGTTTTTCCGTTCCGTCATCCATTCCAGAAACACATAATTTTCACGCCGATGGCAAATCGTGGAAATGGCAATATATTTTGAAATGTTACGAAACATTAAACTTTGAATGCAACCACAAGGCAAGGCATCATGGAGAAAGTTCGTGTCGGTCTAATTGGTCTAGGGTTCATGGGGTGTACGCACTACTCGATCTACGAGGGGCTGAGTGCCGCAACGGTCACGGCGGTCTGCGACTGCGAGGAGTGCCGTCGTCTTGGGGATCTCTCGATGGTGAAGGCGAACATCGGTGAGGCGAACAACCAGCTTCACTTCCGCGAGCAGGGCGTCAAGGTCTATGCGTCCGCCTTCGACCTCGTTGCGGATCCTGAGGTGGACGTGGTGGACATCTGCTGTCCTACTCCCGACCATGCGAAATATGCGGTGGCTGCGCTGCGTGCGGGCAAGCATGTCTTTGTGGAGAAGCCGTGCGCACGTACCCTGGAGCAGGCGGAGCGCATTTGCGCGGCTGCCCGGCAGTCGCCGGGCTTTCTGAATTTCGGGATGTGCGTCCGCGCGTGGCCGGAATACCGCTATGCCTACGAGCGTTTCCAGGCGGGGGACTTCGGGGCGCTGCGCTCCGCCACGTTCCGGAGACTTTCGCCCGACGTGGATGGCAATGCCTGGCAGAACTGGTATATGGACGCCAGGCGTTCCGGCGGCGCGTTGCTCGACCTGCATCTGCATGACACGGACGAGGTGGTGTATTTCTTCGGACGTCCAAAGGCGGTCACCTCCGCAGGCGCGAACATCACCAGTCAGGGCGGCATCGACCATGTGGTGACGATTTACCATTATGACGATGGCACGTTGGTGGAGGCGGAGGGCTCCTGGGGGGCCGCGCACGGCACGCCGTTCGAGATGACCTTCCAGTTGATCTGCGAGAAGGCGACCGTCCGCCTGATGTCCGAAGGCTTCAAAATCTACTGGAAGGACGGGCGGGTGGAGGCACCGCAGGTGGAGGCGTCCACCGGCTGGCAGAAGGAGCTGGAGTACTTCGTGGAGTGCGTGCGGCAGGGCGTGAAGCCCGACCGCTACCAGAGCCTTGAGAGCGTACTGGACGCCTTCAAGGTGGTGCTGGCGGAACAGCAGTCCGTGGACGAGGGTTCGCGCCGCGTTGAGGTTCGATACTGAAGCGCGGAAGATGTACAAGGCATTGAATTACTGGGTGTTCGGCGGCTTTGACGGAAGCCGCACGCCATTCGAGTTCATCGACTGGGCGGCGGCGGCCGGTCTGGACGGCGTGGAACTGACGGTGGGGGATTGCCTGAAGCCGGACATCACGGAGCGCGAATGCCGCGCAGTTGCGGAGTATGCGCGGAAGAAGGGTATCGGGCTGCGCACGCTGGCGTCCGTTACGGGATGGAGCTGCGCTTTGGGTGCGTCCGACAAAACCGAGCGTCAGGCCGCGATTGCCTTCACCCGCCGCTATCTGCAGATTGCGGCGTGGATTGGCGCGGAGACGGTGCTGGTGGTGCCTGGAGCGACGCGCATCCCGTGGGAACCCGCCCGGCCGGTGCTTGGCTATCGGCAAGTCTGGGAAGCGACCACGGCGGCCGTGCGTGAGCTGGCGCCATTCGCGGAGGAAATCGGCGTGAATCTTGCGCTGGAGAATGTCTGGAACCGCTTTCTGCTTTCGCCCATGGAGTGGCGGTGCTTCCTTGACCAGTTTGACTCGGAGCGCGTCGGGATGTACTTTGACACGGGAAACGCCTGCATCTACGCCCGCCCGCAGGACTATCCCGAGATCCTCGGCGGACGCATCAAGGCGGTCCACCTGAAGACCTTCACGGAAACCGACGGCGGAATGCACGGTTTCTTCGGCGACGACCTGACGGCTGGATCGGTGGATTTCCCCGCCGTCTTCCAGGCGATGGACAAAATCGGATACACCGGCCCCTACACCGTCGAGATGATTCCCAATTGCCCAGGTGCCTCGGTGCCGGATGTCGAGTTGTCGCAGCGGACGGCGCAGGCGCTGCTCCGTCTGGCCGGCGGCTAAGATATGCCACGGGCGATGCTGACGGTGTAGTTAGAATTGCAAGTCGCGAATGCTGAAGCAGCGACACTATCTAATGAAAAAGGACAAATCTGAATGGGGGAAATACAGCCGGCGCCCCGCCGCCCGGTCACTCACACAGGTTCACAAGAGGTGGGCGAGGTAGAGTGGCAGGAAAGTGATGCCGTCTTGTCTTCAAGCCAACCTCTGTTGGTTGTTTCACAATGCGTTGAAAAATTATAGATTATTGTTTGTAAGTAAAATAATTATAGTATATATCATACACGAAAACGAGATTTTTCTACGCCCCGAAATGCACGAAAACGAGATTTTTACACACTCTGAAATGCACGAAAACGAGATTTTTACACAACTTCGCAAAAGGCGCTTCCAGATAATGGCTCGTCGACACGTCTTACAGCGTGTGCGTTTTTTTCTGCTGGCAACTCCCCAGAACTCAGTGCCAGATGAACTAGACGATAGGCGCGAACTCCGGGTTGTTGGTCATCACGAAGAGGCAGTGACCGAGGGAACGCTGCGAGGTGCATAAAAACAGGCAGACTCTATTCCTCGTCCGCATTCTTCAGGCGGTACATCCCTTTGCCTCTGCCGGAAATCGGCACGACGACATTCATTGACCGAAGCTTTGCTAATATCCGCCTCGCTGCCCGCTCCGGACATTCCAACACCTTCATGAGATAGGCCGAACCGAACACCTGGTTTGTCTCCAGTTGGTCATAGACCTCATCAAGGGTTTGAATTGTCGCTTCCCGGTAACCCTTATCCAGATAAGCCTGGGCAAAAGCCGCCGCAGAAATCTTGGTCGAACCTGAATCGGACACTTTTGACGGCTGAAACGGACACTTTTCGTCCGAAACGGACACTTTTGGAACGCCAATCGGACACTTTGTATTTGAATCGGCAGGTTTCCCTGCCCCAATCGGCTGGTTTCCAGTTGAATCGGCAGGTTTTGCCGTCTGAATCGGACGCTTTTGCCATGTCGTGCTCATGACCGTCGTCTTCAGGATGAAGGTGCTGTTGTTGAACACGGGGTCGGGGAGCCCGGCGTCCTCCAGCTCCCTGCACATTCGGTCCACGCCCTCGCCATACTCCTTCACATAGCCGTATTCTTTCAAGAACGCGGCGATTTTCGGGTTCCGGGAGAAATGCGTGAAGCGGATGTTCTCCTTCTTCACCATTCCGCGAAGGTGCCGGGGCTGTCCACCTCCAGGCGGTCGTCGAACATCTTGATCTGGATGTCCGTCCCCCGGATGCCGTAGTCGCGGTGGGTGGCGGCGTTCACCACGATCTCGGTGCGGACGAACTCGCTGTATTCCTCCTCGGTGACGAAGATGCCGTCGCGTCCGAGATAGGTTCTCTCCTTCATCTGGTCCAGATGAAATCGATGGCCTTCTCCACCTGCTCAAGGATGCGCCCTCGAAAATCTTGTCCTTGACGACATTCATGTCCTTGCCGACCTTCTCCTCCGTGCCATCGTAGCGAATGAAGCGGATGTAGGCGCGCGGGAAGAAGATCTGCGGGTTCTTCCCGAAGAGCAGAATGGCGGCGACCGAGACCTGCTTCCTGCCGTCCTTCACGGTGACGAACTTCTTGTTCTCGCGCAGATATTCCTGCGGGGACTTTGCGTAGCCGATTCTCTTGCAGTATTGTCTGACGAAATCCATGTCCAGGTCCTCGATGGTCGCATCGGCGACCGGCTCGTCCTCGAAATAGCGCAGGTCCTTGGCATACATCAGCGTCAGGCGGTCGTTGAAGTCCAGCTTCCTGTTCCTGTCTCCGACACGGACGAACACCTCGTCCGCCTGATTGGCGTGAAGCAACGGGCTTGCCTCGACATGCATCAGCTTTCGTGAAAAATCATCGAAATGAACTATCAGCTTTCGTGAAAAATCATCGAAATGAACTATCCAATTTTGTGAAATTTTGCTTGACGGGTGGCGATTTGAGTATATATTACGCAGAACAACCCTATCTCTTTTCAATTAGGAGCGACAATGCGACGGAAAATCTACGAGAGACTGCTGGAATGGAAGCACCGTTCCCAGGGGAAAACCGCCTTGCTGATTGAAGGCGCACGTCGGGTGGGCAAGAGCTGGATTGTCCAGGAGTTTGCCCGCCGGGAGTATGCGGATTACCTTCTGATTGACTTCAGTCTGGCCAACGAGACCGTCCGGGGGATTTTTCAGGACGACCTGATGGACCTGAAGTCATTTTTCCGCAAGTTGTTTGCCTTGTATTCCAAGTCTCTTCCCGTCCGCCAATCCCTGATTATTTTCGATGAAGTGCAATTGTTTCCGCGTGCTCGCGAGGCGGTGAAGCACCTTGTGGCGGACGGGCGCTACGATTACGTGGAGACAGGTTCGCTTTTGTCCATTCGTGAGCACACGGCAGACATCCTCCTGCCCTCCGAGGAGGAGCGCCTGACCATGTGTCCAATGGACTTCGAGGAGTTCCTCTGGTGCATGGAGGAGTCACCGCTGATGGACTACATCCGCAGTTGCCACCAGGAGCGTTCGCCACTGGGATCTGGACTTCATCGAAAGGCAATGTGGCTCATCCGGGAATACATGGTGCTTGGGGGAATGCCGCAGGTGTTGGAGAAATATATTAAAACCAATGACTTGCATGATGCCGAAATCGAGAAGCGAACCATCCTCCGCCTATATCGTGACGACGTTGCGCGGCATGCGGGAAAGTATGCCCTGAAGGTGGCTGGCATCTTCGACGACATCCCGGCACAACTGAAATCCCACAACAAAGTCTTTCATCTCTCGTCTTTGAACAAAAATGCCCGGATGCGTGACTATGGGGATGCGTTCCTCTGGCTGGATGACGCCAGAATCGTGAACCTGTGTTGCAATGCCACGGAACCGAATGTCGGTCTTCGTCTCAATCGCGACAAAAGCGTCCTGAAATGCTACATGGGGGACACGGGACTTCTGTTCAGCCTCGCCTTTGACGAGAATGAGATGGCAATCCAGGAAATCCATCGGCGGATGCTTTTCGGGAATTTGTCGGTGAATCAGGGGATGCTCTTCGAGAATCTCGTGGCGCAAATGCTGGTGGCTAGCGGGCATAAGCTATATTTCTTCAAGCAGTCGGATGTTTCCGAGGAAAAGGAGAAGATGGAGGTGGACTTCCTCATCAGCAAGTCCACGCTTTCACGGGAGCATAACATCCTTCCGCTGGAGGTCAAATCCTCTCGGAGCTATTCGCTGGTCTCTCTGGAGCGTTTCCAGGCAAAGTATTCCCAGTTCCTCGGTCAGAACTATGTGATTCACCCAAAGGATCTGCAGGACGACGGGAAAATCCTGCGACTGCCTGTCTATATGGTTCCGTTGCTGTAGTCAGGGATAGTTTGCGGGTTTTGACTGGGGAAGAAGAGTTGGCTCTCCTTTTGGACGACGCGGGAGCGCGTTCTTGTCATCAAGTTATCGCCGTCCAGTTGAATCATCCGACGGCGGCGAATTCGGCGTCACAGGAATATGGCGTCAGATAGACGGGGAGATAGGTGATTCCGTTCTGGATTTGGTCTTCTTGCATGAAATTCCACTTTTGCAAATACCCAAATTGCCTGAAATTCCAGTTTATGCGCCACCTCCAGACTGTAGGGGGCCTGTCCGGCACGGCCATGTTTGGTGATGGTGGCGTAGTCTTTGATTTCCGTGAAAAAGAGTTTTTGGCCGGCTCTGTCCAGATTTATTGGGGCATTATATCGTTAAGGAACTGTGCAAAAATTAGTTGTAAAAGCAGATTGTAACGATTTTGGATGCAGTTTTGTCGCAATTGCGAGGCGCGTAGCCACCTACGCAACGAGCAATTGCGGCGGAAATGCGCCAAAAGCGCACAATCTGCACAGA
>JAFZWH010000134.1 GCA_017617415.1 Victivallales bacterium
AAGACCGTCCCGTTGCGACGCAAACTCTGGGCGTTGTTGATGAGCCACCTGTGCTGGCGGAGTCTCTGGAACGCGCCGGTGCCACCGATTGCCGCCATCCTCTTCACTTCCGGTTCCGAGACGATGCCCAAGACCGTCCCCGTTGTCCACGAGGCCATCATTGCCGACCTGAAGTGCTCCGTATTGGGAATGCATTTTCGGAAAGACGCCTGTCTTCTGGGCATGCTCCCGCCATTCCATTCCTTCGGCCTCCTACTCAACACGATGTTCACTTGCGTGACCAACATCCGCGTGGTCTATCACCCCAACCCCACCGAGGGCGCCATGCTCGCACGCCTCACGTCGGCCTACAAGGTCAATTTCTTCTGCGGCACGCCCACTTTTGTGACCAATATCCTGCGCAACGCCACTCCGGAACAAGTCGAGGGACTGGAATTTATCGTCACTGGCGCCGAGAAGTGTACGCGCACCACGCTGGATTTGATGCACGAGAAGGCACCGAAAGCGAATCTCTACGAGGGCTACGGCATCACCGAGTGCGGACCCATCGTCTCGCTCAACCAGCCCGGTTTCGTGAAATTCGGCACCATCGGCCGTCTGATGGCCTGCTCGGAGGGCATCGTCACTGACGAGGCATGCACGAAGCGCCTTCCCCCAAACACCACCGGCATGCTTTTGGTGCGAGGAACCAACATCTTCAAGGGCTACCTCAACTTCGACGGCCCCTCGCCTTTCGTCCAGTTCGAGGGCAAGGAATGGTACCGCACCGGCGACCTGGTGCAAATAGACGAGGCGGGTTTCGTCACCTTCATGGGGCGCCTCAAGCGCTTCGTCAAAATCGGGGGCGAAATGATCTCGCTTCCCGCGATGGAGGAGGTCCTCCTGGAGAAGTACCCCAATCCGGCGCTCGACCACGGACCGTCGCTCGCCGTGGAGGCGCTCGGCACGGACGACGCCCCCGTCATCACCCTCTTTGCGACCCTCCCGCTTGAGCGCGACGAGGTCAACGCCACTCTGCGGGCGAATGGCTTCTCGCCCATCCAGTCCGTCCGGCAGGTCGTCCAGATGCCTGAAATCCCCTGCCTGGGCTCCGGCAAGACCGACTACCGCACGCTGAAACAGTGGAAATGACACTGTGGCACACCCTGACTCTCACCGAATCCACCATCTCGAAAATGCAATTGCCTCCAAGGTTTTATTTTAACATTATAGTATCCAAAAGAACGGATTGGATGATTTCATTCGGACTGGCAATATGAAAGTCATTGACACCAGTACATTCGATTTCCCATACATCCGCACCAACGACCGGCTGTATGTGGACAAGACGGCATTCGTGCACAAGCTCTTGTGCGGCAGCAAGGAGTACTTCCTCTCGCGCCCGCGGCGCTTCGGCAAGTCGCTGCTGGTCTCCACCCTGAAGGCGCTCTTCCAGGGACGCCGCGACCTCTTCAAGGGCCTGGCGATCGACCGGATGGACTACGACTGGAAGCCCCACCCCGTCATCCACCTCGACCTCGGAAGCTGCTCGGCGGACACGCCCGAGAAACTGGACGCATTCCTGGAGGGGCTCCTGGACAGGGAGGCGAGGAGCCTGGGCTGCACGCTTCGCGGCGAGGGAACCACGATGCGCTTCGGGAACCTCATTGACGACGCAACCCCCGACAGTCAGGCGGTGGTCCTGGTGGACGAATACGACAAGCCCATCCTCGCCAACGTCACCAGCACGCAGGCCAAGGAGATCCTGAAGGTCCTCAAGGGCTTCTACAGCGTGGTCAAGACCTACGAGGGGAAGATCCGCTTCGCGCTGATCACCGGCGTGAGCAAGTTCTCGCACGTCTCCTTCTTCTCCGAGCTCAACAACCTCACGGACATCACCCTGCACCCCGATTACGCGGCGCTGCTGGGCTTCACCGAGGCCGAGATCCGCGAATACTTCGCGGACCGCCTCCCCGCCGCCGCCGCCGCCAACGATGTCCCGGAGGAGGAGCTCATGCGGAACATCCTCAAGTGGTACGACGGCTACCGCTTCTCCGTGGCCGAGACGCATGTCTGCAACCCCGTCTCCCTCTGCAAGTTCTTCGACAACTGCGGAAAATTCTCCAACTACTGGGGCAGCACCGGCACACCGACCTTCCTGCTGGAGCTGGCGCGCCAGAACCGCTTCGACTTCGAGGAGGCACTGGCGGAGACCTACACCGAGAGCGTCTTCGACGCCTACGAGCTGGACAGCCTCCCCGTGACGGGACTCCTCTGGCAGACCGGATACCTCACCATCAAGGAGACCGTTCGCACGCCCCGCCTCTCCTGGAAATACCGTCTGGGCTTCCCGGACTTCGAGGTCCGCGAGTCCTTCAACGAGCTGCTGCTCGACTTCTACACCGGCAGACGCCAGCGGGGGAACCAGGAGTTCCTCTTCCAAATGATGGATGCGCTCTACGCCGACGACCACGAGGCCTTCATGAGGCTCTTCCAGGCCTTCCTGGCCAACATCCCCTACGACCTCCACCTCAAGTTCGAGAAGTACTACCAGACCATCTTCTACTGCGTCTTCCAGCTGCTCAGCGGCGCCGTCGAGGCCGAGAGCCGCACCAACGCCGGACGCATCGACGCCGTGGTGAAGACCAAAAAGGCGGTGTACCTCTTCGAGTTCAAGCTCAACCAGAGCGCCGAGGAGGCCGTCGAACAAATCCAGGACCGCAGATACTACGAGAAGTACCAGTCCTGCGGACTGCCAATCGTCTGCATCGGCGCGAATTTCGACTTCTCGAAAGGACAGCTCACCAACTGGGCCGAGACCACCATCGCATAGAGTCTTATGCTCTCAGACGCCTTTCTGATTTTTTCGAAACTGCGTCGGTGAAACATTGAACCGCTTGCGGAAGTGGTAGGCCATGTTGGGGGCGCTGGAAAAGCCACAACGTTGGGCAATTTCCTCTAGAGGAAAGTTTGTTTTGACTAAAAGTTCCTGGACATCTCGCAGCCGAATGCGCATCAGATATTGATAGGGAGTGTCTCCTGTGCTACGTCGGAAAAGCCGAAAGAAACTCCGTCGGGACATGTTGAAACGGTGTGGTAGCCGTTCAATGTCAACACCTTTCATATAGTTTCGCTCCATATATTCCAGTGCATCAGGCACGGCGTAGAAATCCGCCTTTTGCCCTTGTTCGGCATCCTGATAGTTGCGTTCCAGCTCCACCAGCAGTTCAATGAAAAGCGCCACTACGCGGAAACGAAAACTGCTGTGGCGTTCGAGACGCTCCCGCTCAATCGCGTCAGCAAGTTGCTTGACGACTTCCAGGCTCGCCTGCGAAAGCGTCATCAGCAGTTGTTCCGAACGATGAGACTTGAAAATCCGTTGCGCGAATGGAGTATTGCCGAAGTCCCACAAGGGCAAAGGCATGCGAAGTTCATTGAACAGAATATTGATAATCTTGAAGTGGTTCTGGTCCAGATAGCCATGACTTCGGCCTCGCTCAATGAGAAAGGTGTCTCCTGCCTTTAGCGGATAACTCCCGCCCCGAGTCACATGTGTGGCTGTGCCACTATAGACAATGGTCAGTTCGGAAAATTCATGAGTGTGTAATTCGTGAACGGGAAAACCCTCTATCGACTCCGCTTGCGTGACCCGTAAAGGAAAATCCCGACGCTCAAAATACTCCTGCTCCGGGACAACCAGCAATTTCTCTGATGGATTTAAGGGAGTATTTGGCATCTTCGGCTTGTGCTATGGGGAAAGGGAAGGCAAGGCCATGGGCGGTATCGTTGTTCGTCACCATCCATAAGATAATGTATCCTACGGGAAAAGTATTCCAAACCGGAGCATCACCAGAAAAGGTCATGAATGACGCCATGCGTGAAGACGTCGGGAGGAAGAGCTGCTAATAATATACTGGAATCCAATAACTTCTGCTGTTTTTAACTCGCTCAGCGCAGGCTTTTGGCATCAAGGTTGGCACTTATTGATTGTTTTTAGGCACTTTTTATATTATTATTTGGTTCGTTTTTTCCTATAATTACAGATGTTACCAAAAAACGGTTTTGGAGGCAATCACCTGTTCCGTTTCGGTTCTGCCAGCTGTTTTCCAGTCTCTGCATAATGAGCTTCAAGTTTCCATTCCTGACTCTGCTGTTCCTGATGATGGCGCAATCGGTTTGTCCATCTGCAACCAAGGTCGCGGTTCTGCATTCGGACGAATATTCCAGCTTTTGGCTGGAGACCAGGCAACTGGAGGGAGTTGTCCCGGTGGAGCACTTCACGGTCAGTGACCTGGCGCGTCTTTCCGAAAGCCTTCCGCAGTATGGTCTGGTGGTCATCGGCACTCAGGCCGCTTATGATGCCAAGCGGGATTTCGGCGAATACCATCAGGCCTGGGACGGCTTTGTGCGCAGCGGCGGCATCGTGCTGATGCTGGACGCGAACTATGAAGAGACCACTGCGCGCGTTCTCGGGCACCTGGCCGGTGGCACTCCGACCGCTCGGTGGGAGTGCGGCAACTCCGAGGAGGCGGGGCAAGTCACCCCGCTGGACAGTGCGCTCTTCTGCCATCCATACGTCGGCGGAACGGCGGATTTCCCCTTCGCAATCCGGAGCGGTGCGCATTTCACCGCAGTTCCGGAGGGCTGGCGCGTCGTGGCGACTTGCCGTCACGGCAATCCGATTCTGGTCGAGCATCCGTTGGGAGACGGCGCAATCCTGGCCACGACCCTGTTCGCGATGTTCAGCGTGGACGGCAAGCTCTTCCTCCGCTCTCTGGCCTGCAATCTGCTCTTCCGCCAGGAATGCCGACGCGCCGGTGTGGAGCTTGAGGATTTCCGAGCCGACTACTCCTCGGAGAACGCCCTTTGGCATCTGACGCTGAAGAACTGCAGTGATGCTCCGAAGACCATCTCCGGCCGTGCGGTAGTCAACGGTGCTTCCCTTGTCCGTCTGGAGACCCGTCTGGCCCCAAATGAAAGCCACACCTTCCAAGGGGAGCTTCCCAAAGTCGGCGAATCGACGGTCGGCGTGGTCTTAAACGCCCCCGAGCCACTTGTGTTCACCGGGAACTTTCAGGCGCCCGACCTGACGCCGCAATTCCATCTCCCCGCCCGCGTCTTCGCTGTGGACCTCTCCCGCATCTCCTTGCCGCTGCAGCACAAAGTCCCGGCCACCTTCACGGCCGTGAAACTCTCTGAGAATGGTCATGAACTGCCCTGTCATCTGGCCTCCCCACATGCCGAGGCAGTGCTCTGCGACCTCTCTTCGCTGGCTCCGGGAAGCCATCGGCTGCGGATGGAGCTGACTGCGGAGGATGGCACGGTCATCTCCTTGCCCGAACAGCAGACCACGCTGGTTCCCCCGGAGCAGATGAAGCTCTCCACCGACGTGCACGGGAATCTGCTGCGGGATGGGCGGCTCTTCTTCCCGCTCGCCTGGTATCATGTCTCACGGGCGCAGGGCGTCACGGCGGAAGACCGCGCGGAGTGCCTCGAATACGCCGCAACATACGGCTACAACACCATCCTGATGCTTACCTATGGCACTGCAGAGGATGACGCGTTCATGGACGAGGCGGCACGGCTGGGCATCGCCATCTTCTGCGCCGTGCGGAGCTACGATGAAATCCAGGAAAAGGCCGCCCGCTGGCCGGCCGCAGTCGGCTGGTTGTACGAGATGGACGAGCCGGAGCACTGGGGATACTCCCCGGAGGAGGTCAAGCGCAATGCGGACAAGATCTTCAGCCTGGCTCCCGGATGTCCGACCTTCTCCAGCATGGAGACCGTCGCCACCATCCAACGCTATGCTGGCGTGACCGACATCTTCTCCACCACCGGCTATCCGGTACCCGCCTGCCCTTTGCGGCTGGTGACCGACAAATTCCGGCTGCTGGTGAAGCTCGCCAGTCAGTATGGCTTCATTCCCATGGCGACGGTGCAGTGCTTCGGCTATCCCGGCTGCCAGGGCGAGGGCTATCCCGTCCTGCCGACGCCGCGTCAAGTCCGCAACATGGTTTACCAGGCGCTGGCCGCCAACCTGAAGGGGCTGAATTTCTACACCTACTCCGATGGAAACTTCCGGCTGCGGAAGCATCCGGAGCTGGATGAGCTGATGCGCAAGATTCCGTCGGAGATCACACCGCTGCTGACATTCCTCCAGCTGGGAGATTACGAGGAACTGCTTCAGGGAGACGCGCAGGGCATCGTCGGTGCCCGCTGGACGATGGGAGACCAAGTGCTTCAGCTCTGGATCAACACCACCGAGGAAATAGTCTCCTTGAACAGCCCCGAATGGCAGGACGGCTTCGCCCCCGTGAATGGCTCCCAGGGCAAGCCCGCGCACGCCACTCTCAGCCTGGCTCCGGAGGAAGTGGTCGTCTGGAGACGATGAGCTTTTTTTTGCCATGAACACATTGAATGCACCAACCGATTTCCCTTCCAGGGCGCTCTGGCTCTGGCTGCCGGAGGAGAACTTCCCCGACCGCCAGCTTTCCCCCATCAGCTTCTACACGCCCCACCATGGCTTCACCTTCACGGCGGCGCTCTTCCGCCGCGCTTTCGCCCTTGAGCAAGCGACCAGGCCAGTTCACGCCCTGATTGCTGCGGACTGCCGCTTCCGAATCTGGCTGGATGGCAAATACTGGTGCGACGGACCACCCGAGACCGGCGGCGACTACGGTTGCCAGACCGTCTTGCCCTGGGCATACTTCACCCGCCTGGAACTGCCGGAGGGGCTGGCCGCAGGGGAGCACCGCATTCTCGCGGAAGTCGTCAACTGGAGCGGCCTCCAGAGCGACTACTCGATGGGGCACGGCGGTTTCCGCTTCGCCCTCATGGACGGCGCGGCGCCGCTGCTGGTCAGTGACGGCGTCTGGGAGTGCACTCTGGATGAGACCAGCCTCCAGCCAGGCTTGACCAGCTTCCACGAGTTCAACTGGCAACCTGAATGGCGGGCGCCCAGCGTGGTTCCCGCCGAATATGTCACTCGCCGGAAATACCTCGCGTGCAACTTGCCTCGGCCCGCCGAACAGCCAGTCCGGCCAATCAATGTCTTCGCACCCTTCGAGCCAGAGCGGGTGGAGGACATCGCGCCCTTCCTGGTGGGAAAGGCCCCCCTGCGGATACGGAAGGGGCTGCCGTTCACCTTCTACCTGGAGTTCGCCGAGGAGGTCGCGGGTCAGCTGGAAGTGCGGGCCAATTGCCGCGGCGGACTGAAAATCGTGATGGAGCCGCAGGAGATTCTCGGACGCGGGCCGATTGAGCGCGACTGCCGCGAGACCATCATCACCCAGGCGCAGAAACTCCGCTTCCGCACCCGCAATGTTCAGGCCATCCGTTTTGTGCGCTTCACTTTGGATTTCGGCAGCATCGGGCTGGTCGGCCACGAGGACTTCCTGCTGGAGGACCTCATCGCGCACGTCCGCCATTTCCCCCTGCCGCCCCCGACGCCCTTCCAATGCTCCGAACCCGCGTGGGCGGCCATCCGTCAGACCTGCGTCCGTACATTGGAAATGTGCATGCAGCAGATGCATTGGGACTCGCCGGTGCATCAGGAGGGGCTGGGCTGCGTTGCCGACTATCACTTGCAGGCCTGGCAGAGCTACGCCATCTTCGGAGAGTCCCGGCTTGCGCGCCTTGATCTCCAGCGGATCGCGAAGATGCTCCTCTTCAGCAAGGCGAGGCTTTTCCACACCTCCTTTGCGCTCTTCTATCCGATGATGCTCAAGGAGTACCTCCTGCATTCCGGAGACCTGGAGCTGGCGCACGAGCCGGAAATCGCCCAGGCCCGGGAGCTGGTCTTCGAGACCTTCGCGGGCTACCTCGGACCGGACGGCGTGGTCAGCGAAGCGCCCAACTACTGTTTCATCGACTGGACCTTCTGGAAGGAGATGACGCTCCACCACCCCAGCGCCTCCGGCGGCATGGCCCCGATGACCGCCTTCTACGCAATGGCCCTGGAGGCGGACCTGGCCATCGCGGCCTTCCTCGGCGAGCAGGAGAAGGCCACCCGCCGCGCCGCCCAGTTCGCCGCCGTGAAAACGGCGTTCAACCGACTTTTCTACGACCAGCCCAACACGCGCTACCTCAACGGCATTCCCGGATTGACCCATACCGCACCCAACAGTCTGCTACCGCCCGATCCTCCGGAAATCATCGCCACACCCCATTCCGGAATCCTCGCGCTGGCCGCCGGGCTCGATGGTCCAAAAGTCGCCGAGTGGATCCTTCCGGCATTGCTGGAACAAGTCATGGACAAGCAGACTCAGCCGTATTTCAACAGCTTCCTGTTCATGGCGCTCGAAAAGACCGGACATCTGGCCGACGGACTCCCGCAGCTCATGACGCTCTGGGAGGAACTGCGCGACAAACACCCCGACTCTTTCATGGAAAGCTGGGACGGAGGGGATTTCTGCCACGCATGGTGCGGCTCCCCCGCCATCTGGATGGCCCGCGGAGTCCTGGGCGTCCGGCCACTGACGCCCGGCTTCCGGAAATTCCAAGTCTGCCCCTGCCCATGCGGCCTGAACCACTTCTCCGGCGAGGTCCCGACGCCAGCCGGCCCCATCCGCGTCCGCTGGAGCAACACGGACCATTGTCTCGAAATCCAGCACCCCGCTTCCCTCAATCCCCAGGTGGATACTACTTATCTACCTAATAGTAAAGTAGTTATAACAAAACAGCCATGAAAACGACCAAAATCCTCTTTGCCTTTTTGTTGTCCATCGGTCTGGCCTTGCCGCTCCTCGCGGACCTGGAGGCCGGCCGCGAACTGGAACGCAACTCGCTCATCTGGCGACCCGAGAAGGCCGCCCGCGAGACGGATTTCCGCATCATCCTCATCTCTTCCCTCAACAAGGACGTCGAAAACCACATCCTGCTGATTGCGCCCGACGGCAAGACCACGCTGATTGACGCGGGACAGTGCACCGCCTACCCCGAACTGACCAAGACCTTTGACAAGTACGGCATCCGCCGCATCGACCAGGTCATCCTCACCCACCACCACGACGACCATGTCGGCGGGCTCCCCGCCATTCTCCCGATGGAAAAGTACACCTTCGGCGAAATCCTCTGGCAGACCATCAGCGACGAGGAGCTGGACTGCGAGGGAGAAGGCGAGGCCAACCGCCTCCGCATCCAGCAAATCCAGGAGCGCGCCGCCGCCCGCAGAACGCCTATCCGCGAAGTCAAGATGGGCGACGTCATCGACTTCGGCTCCGGAGCCAAGGGCACCATCCTCATGGACAACCAGCCTGAACTGCATCAGCAGTTCATCAACAACAAGAGCCTGGTCATCCGCTTCGTGTACGGCGAGTTCTCCATGCTCTTCACCGGCGACATGTGCACGGAGGAATGGGACGTCATCCACGCGCACGGCATCAGCGTGAAGTCCACCGTGCTGGAGACCGGCCATCACGGCGGAGCCTACGGCACCTGCCCGTCCTTCCTCAAGGCGGTCGCTCCCAAGGCCGCAGTCTCCTCGATGCCCGAATGGCTCTCGCACGACGAGCGCGGCATGGACACCGACGCGATGATCCACGCCGAGGGCATCCCGCATTTCCGCGCCTGGGAGGCCTCCGAGACCGGCGAACTCGTCATCGCCACCGACGGCATCTTCTTCTTCATCACGCCCTACGGGAAGGCCCCTGCGGCTCCCCAAAGTGTCCCACAACCCTAACGCAATCCCCAACCTGTTCCAATTCACCATATAACAAAGGAGGTCGTCTGCTGAAACTACCACTTTTCATTTCCTTCTGTTGCTTCCCCTAACTCCGAAGAACTTTCTCTTCGGAGGATTCGTGTTCAACTCCAACCCAAACAAACCACAAAGATGAAACGCAACTCATTTACACTCATTGAATTGCTTGTCGTCATCGCGATCATCGCAATTCTCGCCGGGATGCTTCTTCCCGCACTCTCCAAGGCCCGCGCCCGTGCGCAGGCCACCTCCTGCATCAGCAATCTGCGCCAGATGGGTACCGCCTTCAACATGTACCTGGTGGACACCAAAGACCACATGCCCTACGGATGGTGGAACCCGGATACTAACGGCACCTATTGGTTCAATGAGCTATATCCCTACCTGGACAACATCAAGATGTATGTGTGCCCCAGCAGCGATGGCAAGCTCTCCAACGACCATGTCTATGGGGATTACGGAGTTTTCACGGAAGATGAAGGACGGATGCCATGGTGCTACGGCTACAACCGCAAGCTAGGCACGCCAGCCGGGAAGATGGACGGCCCCGGTGATGCAGACGCCCCCAAAGTCGTCACCAGGAGCACGCAGCTGCGCAAGGCCACACCCGTCATCACCGATGCCGCCGGCGAAAGTGCCTGGCTATACGCCCACCCCAACTATGAGCTGGACAAGCTGGTAAAAGGCGACGAGGACACTACGAGGAATGGCGCCATCGCCACCCGTCGGCACGGCAGCAACGGGAACATCGTCTTCCATGACGGCCATGTCGAAGCCCTCTCCGGTAACGAGATTTTCGGCATCCTCGAAAGCTTCCCCGCCCGGGCGGCCGACAACAACACCAACGATTGGTACAAGGTCGACTTCTGGTTCACCGGCCAGTGAGCCTAACCTGACCTAACCAAGCATTCCAGCCTCAGCCTCTATGAATGGCCATTGCCCTGCAATCGCGTTCACGGAGGCTTTTCTGTTGTGCACGGCCGCGCGCCGCCAGGCGCGAAAACATCACGGGCGGTGTACCTGACGTCCGCCCAAGAATCCGGTTTTCCGAACCCAAGGAGAGTTTCATGTCCATGACCACATTTCTCAAGAGCGCCCTGTCCAGCCTCATCTTCCTTGCGGGGGCGGCGATGGCGCAGACCGAACTCGTGCTTGCGCAACGTGGCGAAGCGCCCGCCTACGTGATTGTCCTTGCCGCCGATGCGGGCGAGTCTGTCAGGTTCGCGTGCGAGGAACTGCAGAAGACCATCGCGCTTCAGACGGGCGTGACGCTGCCCATTCAGGACGACACGAAGCCGCTGCCGCCGAAGGCCATCCTGGTCGGCGCACCACGCCATCTGGCTCAGCTGGAGGGGTGCGTTTTCCCTGTCTCCGACAAGCCTGACGACGCTTTCAGCCTGAAGGTGGTCGGCCCGCATCTGGTCTCATCCATGGCGGCAAGCGCGGCGCGCTCTACGGCAGCTGCGAGGTGCTGGAGCGCTTCGGCGGCTGCCGCTGGTACGCCTCCTGGCGGACAGTGCTGCCGCGGCTGGAGTACTTCGCCGTTCCCGCTGCGCTGGACGAAACGCAGGTGCCCGCCTTCCTCATGCGCGAATCCTTCTGGGTCGATCACTTTAACACGGAGATGGCCTACCACAACAAGGGCAACGGCAACAATATGAACCTGGAGAAGCGCCACGGCGGCAAAATCCGCTTCGGCGGCGGCCTCTTCGTCCACACCCTCGACCAGCTGGTGCCCGCAGACGAGTTCTACGGCACGCATCCGGAGTACTTCAGCGAGATTGACGGCAAGCGCCAGAATGGCTATGTGCAGCGCTGCCTGAGCAATCCCGACGTCCTGCGCATCGTCACGGAGCGCGTAAAGGAGCGCATCCGCAAGGATCCCGACGCGGGGCTGTATAGCGTCAGCCAGAACGATGCCTACAAGTTCTGCACCTGCAAGGACTGCAATGCGCTAGCGGAGCGCTACGGCGGCCAGTCCGGCCTGCTCATCTGGTTTGTCAACCAGGTGGCGGAAGAGGTCGAAAAGGAATTCCCGAACGCCCTCATCGAGACGCTGGCTTACCAGTACACGCGCACACCGCCATCGAATATCAGGCCCCGCCACAACGTCGTCCCGCGCCTTTGCACCATTGAGTGCGATTTTGCCTCGCCGCTGGATGTCTCGACCCTGCCCGACAACCGCAAGTTCGTGCAGGACATCAAGGGCTGGAGCGGCCTGACCGACAAACTCTTCATCTGGGACTACACTACCAACTTCCAGCACTACCTCGGCCCCTTCCCGAACTTCGGCGCGTTGCAGGGCAACCTCAAGTTCTTCCGCGACCACCATGTCATCGGCGTCATGGAGCAGGGAGCCTACCAGGGCTATCACGGCGAGTTCGCCGAATTGCGTGGCTGGATCCTCGCCAAGCTCCTCTGGAACCCCGACCAGGACATGGAGGCTCTCATCGACGACTTCATGAAAGGCTATTACGGTGCCGCCGCGCCCCTCGTCCGCAAGTACTTCGACGAGCTGCAATCCCTCGTCGCCAACCCTGACATCCACTTCAACATCTGGTTCCCGCCGACCGTTCCGTGGCTCACCGACGACTTCCTCGCTCGCGCCACTATCCTCTGGGAGGAGGCCGAGGCTCTCGTCAACGATGACCCCTTGCTGCGCTACAATGTCCGCAAGAGTTCGCTTCCCGTCTATTATGCCCGCTACAAGCGTCTTGAAGCGAATGAGAAACGCGACGGCGAGCAGTTCCGCTCCGTCGCCGCCGAACTGGTGAGGCACTTCGACGAGACCGGCCCCGCCGAGGTTGGGGATCGTCCCATCTTTATCCGCGAGAGCGGAAATGAGGAGTACTACAACTGGGTCAAGGCCGCCAGCGTTCCCGCACCGTGAGGCGCGGTTCCCCTTGCCTGCGGTACTGCTGCCCCGCGCTAATAACGCGGCCGTGCAGAACTGCGGGCAAGGAACTATTTCAGGAAGAGGGTCTGGAAGGCCTTGCGGTTGTGGAAAGAATCGCCGGTGGGATAGAGCGCGTAGTGCTTGCCTGAGGGCTGGTCGCTGAAGCAGACATTGACCTCCAGCGGCGAAGTATAGTCGAAGAGGCTGATAGGCAGGGCGATTTCAACCGTCCAGTTGTCATCGTTCTGCTTTGTGGCAACTTGATACTCCGCCGCATTCCAGTCCTTCTGGTTGGGCAGATTGGCATCCCAGATATTACCGAAGCGATTGAAGATGAACTGGAAGAAATGCCCTCGGCCATAGCCGCCGACAAAGACCTCGATTTCGTCCTCGTTCCAGAGGGCCAGGTCGCGTTCGTCACCGTGGTCGGTGCCATTCGGGGTGGTGTCAGGGATAATCGCGCCGACGAAGAGGGTATTGTGGTCGGTGTCGGTGCGGAGATACACCAGCGGCGCATTGTCATCCGCCATGCCTTGCATAGTGAAGCACTTGAACGGCTCCTGGAGGCTCCAGAGATCATCGTCCAGCACGCCATCAATCGCCGGAGCGGAACCAGAGGGCACGACGAGGTAGTTCGGTTCGGGTGCCGAGGGTTTGGCAAGCGTCTGGAGCGTATAGCCGTCCGGAACCTCCGCCCCCGGTGTGACCGCAAGCAGGAAGTTGACGCCGACAGGCAGGGTGAAGGCGAAATTGCGCAACTTGGCAGGCGTCCAGGCCGGCGTGCCGTCGGGCTGCGCGTATGCGGTCTTCGAGAGCAGGTCCACGACCGTGTAGGCTTCGGCTTCCAAGGTATTGGGGCGCAACTGAATGAAGCGTGGCTCGGCATCGTGGTTGAGCAGCTGGATAAGCGTGCTGCCCTGCCCATCCGAAAGAATCTTCTGGACGGGGGTGTTCTTCCAGAGTGGCGCGTTGAGCGGGATGTCCTTGCCAGCCATCTTCATCGTGGCACCGAAAGGATAATACGGGCGAACTTTGATGGCCTCGGTCTCCTGCGTGTAGGGGGCAGAAAGCGCCAGAATCTTCCGCTGGAATGCACAACCTGGCGTCTCGGCAAGACCGGGTCCGAGGATAAAGGCGCGGAACATCTCGATTTCGTCTGGCGTAATGCCGACGGCGAAGAAATAGCGCTCGGCCTTGGTGACCCACGACTCTTCGTCCGTGCCGTAATGGCTCAGGCTGGCGAAGAGTTCATCCGAGGTCTCGTAGCCACGGCGGACGTAGAAACTGGTGAGGACGTAGTCGCGGTGGATGACCTCGGTGTCGGCGCCCAGGAGCGCCTCCAGCAAGAACGACAGCGAGCCGGTGCGGTCGGCACCGCCGATGCAGTGGTAGTCGATGGGATAGTTGGCGGGATTCAGGAAGACGCGGAAGCAGTCCGCGTAGGGCTTCGCGCCATTCGGCGTGAAGATGTGGTCGTATGCGCCCACGGGAATCTGGATGTAGTTGATGTCCTCGCCGATTGGCGAGACGGTCATGCCAGCGGTCTCGCTGTTGCCGCGCAGGTCGAGCTCCGTGCGAAGATGGAGTTCTTCGCGCATACGCCAGACGCCTTCCGCGTTCGCGCGGGGCGGTCCGGGGGTCTTTCCGCCATCAAAGGAGTTGTTGTTCAGTCCGGAGCTGCGGTAGATGAGTCCCTGCGGGACGACGCGCCCCTCCAAACCAACGAAGCCTCCGATATCGCGCACATTGTCCACGTCGGGCACATAGAGGAAACGCGGCGTCTGGTTGTCCACGGTGAAGTTCCGCGGCTCGGTCTCCAGGCGCGTGCCATCGGCATAGACGGCCGTTACTTTCCAATAGTAGGTCTTGCCATTGAACAGATTGTAGAGAGAAAGACTTTGCTCCTTCTCCACGGGAATGATTCGGGCATTCGCGAAGGCCTCGTTGTCCGCGAGGGCGACCTCGTAGCGGACTTGGCTGCGCACGCCGGTAAAGACCCAGGTCAGATCAATGCCTTTGGGGAACGACCGGACCGAATGCTCCAGGAAATGGACCAGTTCAGGATTGTCGAGGACCTTCCGCCCGGCCTCGGAATCCAGATGGCAGAAGAGTTGCTGCTCAGGCTTGAGCATCGACACCATGGCGCCGTTCTCAGGTCGCGTGAGCGAGATGGTGTCGGCTAGGACAGTCAAGGAAAGACTGACCAGGGTAAGCAGGAAAAATTTGATTTTCATATTGGCGAGAGGAAAAACGATGGGAGAAGAAAAATCAACAATTATGCGCCTGACGCAGTTTTTCCAGGAGGGCATGGCAGCCCTCTTCGAGGTCAAGCCAGGTTTGAGTGAAGTCGCCGGTCCACCAGGGGTCGGCGATGTCGCGTGGGTGGTTAGTGAGGTCCAGCAGCCGGCAGGTCTTGCTTAACACGGCAGGCCCCACGACACGTGCGAGGTTGCGGATGTTGATGCTTTCCGCGCAAAGGAAGAGATCGTAGTTCGCCAAATCCGCAGGCGTGGCCTGACGGGCGCGATGCGGATGCAGCGGAATGCCATGGCGCAGCAGTTCTTCGCGGGCGGGCGGGTAGATGGGATTGCCCAGTTCTTCAGCACTGGTGGCGCAGGAGGCGACAGATATATTCATAACTCCTTCTTTTTTAATAAGATATGAAATTATTAACTCCGCCATCACAGAACGACAGATGTTGCCGTGGCACACGAACATCAGCCGATGAACCTGGCTCCAATCCGGCTCCATTACGATTCTGCTGAGGTCAGGATGCGCAGTTCGGACTTGCCCAAACGCATCGGAGAGACCTTCGCGATGAAATCCTTCATGTGGGCGGAGGCCAGATGCGCATCCAGATGCGCCTTGCTCTCCCAACTCTCCAGCATGGTGACGTAGGGTGCACGGGAGCCGTCCTCGGCATAGTCGAGCGCAGGTTCGTAGCGAATACAACCGGCTTCGGCACGCACGGTGGGCAGCAACGCACGGACGATTTTCAGGTATTCATCCAGCATTTCCGGCCGGATGGAAGCACGGGCAACGACGTGAATCATGAGGAATGAGGAATGTGGAAAGAGGAATGAGGAATGAGGAATGAGGAATGAGAAATGAGGAATGAAAGGCGGGAGGATCGCGACCGGCTAGAGGCCCAAGGTGAGTTGGGGGTCTTCTGGCTGTGGGCGGGGTTCTCGGCCGAAACGCCGAAGCGCGCGATCGGTGACCATGCGTCCTGCGGGGGTGCGGATGAGGTAGCCTTCCTGGATGAGGTAGGGTTCATAGACGTCCTCGATCGTCTCCTCCTCCTCGCCAACCGCCACGGCGAGAGACTTGAGGCCGACGGGGCGTTCTTTGAACTTGACGATGATGGTTTCCAGAATGCGGTTGTCCATCTCGTCGAGACCATCGTCGTCGATGCTGAGCATCTTAAGTGCGGCAGTGGCAGTCTCGTCGGTGATCTGTGAACCGCCCTTGACCTGTGCGTAGTCACGCACCCAACGCAGGAGATTGTTGGCGATTCGCGGGGTGCCGCGCGCGCGTTTGGCGATGGCGAGAAGTCCGTCGTTCTCGGCGGGGATGTTCAGGATGCCGGAACTGCGAATGAGAATCTGGCGCAGTTCCTCGGCGGAGTAGTAATCCATCCGGCACTTCATCGTGAAGCGCTCGCGCAGCGGCGCCGAGAGCTTCCCCTGGCGGGTGGTCGCGCCAATCAGACAGAATTTCGGCAGATTCACGCGCACGGAACGCGCTGCCACACCGGAGTCCACCATGATGTCGATGACGAAGTCCTCCATCGCGGAATAGAGGTACTCCTCGACCTGACGTGGGAGGCGGTGGATTTCATCGATGAAGAGAATGTCGCCCTCGTCGAGGCTGGAGAGCAGCCCCGCCAGGTCGCCGGGCTTCTCGATGACGGGTCCGCTGGTGGCCTTGAGGGTCTTGCCACAGGCGTTGGCGATGATGTTCGCCAGCGTGGTTTTGCCCAGGCCAGGCGGTCCTGAGAGCAGGATGTGGTTCAGCGCCTCGCCACGCGTAGTGGCGGCGGCGACCATGATCTGGAGTTGCTCCTTGACTTTGCCCTGCCCGGGGAAGTTCTCGAACTTCTGCGGACGCAAGGAGCGGTCGAACTCCTCCTCGCGGGCGTTCATTTCGGAAGTGATGAAACGTTCTTCTGACATAATTATCACTCGTCCACACACAGACGAGAACCAGGGCAACCTCTAACCTTTCTGCTGGCGGGGCGCCAGCAGTACCTCTATCCTCTAACCTCTGACCTCTAACCTTTCTGCTGGCGGGGCGCCAGCAGTACCTCTAACCTTCCTGCTTGGCGGTCATCTTGCCGAGGGCCTTGGTAATGAGGGCGGAGGTCGAGAGTTTGCGTTCCGGGTCGGCGGCGAGCAATTCACGGATGGCCGTCTCGGCGTCGCTCTGTTTGAAGCCCAAAGTGGTGAGTGCCTTGACCGCATCGGAGGCCGCCGCATCCAGCGCACCCGGCACGGCGGCACCAGTGGCGGCTGTGGGCAATGCGCCGCCGAAGTCGCCGAGTTTGCCCTTCAGGTCAAGCACCAACTGCGCGGCGGACTTCTTGCCGACGCCGTTGATTTTGCTCAGGAGTTTGATGTCCTGACTGGCAATCGCGGCACAGAAGGCAGAGATGCTCATGGCGGATAGGACATTGAGCGCCAGCCGTGCGCCGAAGCCCTTGACGTCGTTGACAATCAGCGAGAAGAGGCGCTTCTCGTCGCGGGTGAGGAAGCCATAGAGCGTGAGCGCGTCCTCGCGCACCGCCAGGTAGGTGAAGAGGGTAATCTGGGCATGGGGCATCGGGAGCTTCTCGGCGGTGCTCAGGGGAATCAGCAGCTCGTAGCCGACACCCTGGACATCCACCACCACGGAGTCCATCGTGTTTTCAACGAGAGTTCCAGTAACTTGTGCAATCATTTAGGACTCCTCTTCCAAGATGGTTGCCTTGCCCAATACGCTGTCGATGATGAGGACGAACTTCCGGTCTTGAATCTCGAAATTCAATTCGGGACCGCTGGCCTCGCCGTCCGGAAAGAATTGGAAGGTGATCTGCTGGGAGTTCTCGGCGTCGCCTTCGGGGAGGTCGGTCCAGATGATATCTTTGGAGACCTCGTAACTCGTTGCGCCAGGCAGGATACCGCCCTGACCATTTTCACCGGTCAGCGGCGGAAGAACTGGCGCGTGCCATTCGTGGTCAAGCGAATTGGCGACATTCTGAACGAGAAACTGCCCCGCCTGGAGGTCAAGCGTCAGCGCCAACGGCTGACCACTGGCACGGGCGCGCATCGCGGCCTCGGTGAAGGCGCCACGCAGATTCGAGAGCGCATTCTCCACGATCATCCGCTTGGTGCCGCCGCCGAGACGCGGAGCCACCAACGCCGTGATCAGCAGCACAATCACGCAGACCACGAGCATCTCGATGAAGGTGTAGAACCTGCGATGCATTAGTTCCAGCAGGAGATATCCGCGTTGTAGCCCTCGCCGCCGGAGGTCTTGTCCGCACCATAACTGGTGATGTCGAAAGGCTGGTTGTCCGCGCCAGGGACGGTATAGACGAAATCGTTGTCCCAGCCGTCCTTGGGGAGGTTTTTGGCGTCCAGGTAGGGTCCGTCCCACTTGGCATTGGAGGTCTTGACCATCAGGTCGTCAAGGGTGTTGGGGTACTCGCTGCAGTCCATATAGAAGCGCTGCACGCAGTCCTTGAGGTTGACCAGTTGGGTTTTGGTCGTGGTCACGCGCGCCTTGTCCAACGAGCCGATGATACGGGGACCGACCAGCGCGGCCAGCATGCCGATGATGACCACGACGATCATGATCTCGATGAGGGTGAAGGAACGGCGAATGGCGCGGTTGTGGGTGCGCTTTCTCATTGTATTACATAACTCCTTTGTATTAAACAGGTTATTAAAAATTCTTTAGATGACGTGTTGCATGTCCATGATGGCGGTGAACATCAGCAGCACAATGACGAAAATGCCCAGTCCGAGCAGAATGATGACCACCGGCTCGAAGAGCGAGAGCAGCCGCTTGACATTTTTGCGCAGATCGGTCTCGTAGCGGTCGGCGACACGGTCCAGCATCTCCTCGACATTGCCGGTCTCCTCGCCGACGGCTACCATCTTGAGCATGAGCGACGGGATGTATTTGCTTTTGGCGAGTGCGGAGGAGATTTTCTGCCCCTGGCGCAATTCCCCTGAGACCTCGTCGAGCGAGCGCCGGATGACCCAGTTCTGGATGACGCGATTGGCGATGGAGACGGTGTTGAGCAGGTGGACTCCGGAGCGCATCAGGATGGCCATGGTTCGGCTGAAGCGCGCAAGGTTACTATAAAGAACGAGCTTCTGGAAGAGCGGAAGCTTCATCAGCAGCGCATCCCAAGAACGCCGGATGGCGCCGTCAGGTTTGCGGATTTGATTGATGAGCCAGCACACCAGAACAACAAGAACAATGCTCACCCACCAGTAGTTGCGGACGCCGTTGGACATCGCCATGAGGAACTCGGTGGCCTGTGACTTTACTCCCGCGCCAGCCAGCGAAGTCGCGAACTTGGGCACGATGATCCCCAGGAGGCACCCCAGCATCACCAGACCGGTAATCGCGATGAAAGCGGGATAGATGGAATTGGAAATCAGGAAGCTCTTGAGTTCGGCGGCAGAAGTCATGAAGTTTCTCAACTGTCCCATCACTTGCGCCAAAGCACCAGCCTCCTCGCCCGCCTCGACCACGCCTGCATAGACTGACGGGAAGACGCTTCCCTGGTCACGGATGAGGTCAGAGAGCTTTCGGCCCTCATGAAGCCCACGGCGCAATTCGCCGATCATCCGGGACATCGCGGGGTTCTCATTGCCATCCCCAAGTATCGCCAAGGCGCGTTCGAGCGGAATATTGGCCTCCAACAACGGCACCAGCCGATCCGTGAAGTCCACGACATCCACCCGCGAGTGCCGACCGCGAGCGGATGTGGCAGCAGCACCCTCCCCCAGGAAAGCAAGTGGAAGCAGCCCGCGCCGCTGAATTCGGCGAGTCGCATCTGCCTGCGAGTCACCGTCAATCAGCAGTTCGCTGACCTTTCCGGCGGAGTCACTGACTTTGAACTTGAATAAAGGCATCCGCTAAAATAATGAGGAATGAGGGATGAGGGATGAAGGGCAACCGACTACGAACAGGGTGAAAACCGTCGGTCAAGACAATGGTGGCGGAGGCGGGACCTGGACTTCGGTGACACGTAGTGGACGAGTCATCAGTGTCACTTCGTCAATCATGAATTTCACCCAGTAGGTGTCCTCATATTTGAACTGAAGCGCAGGGAGAGTAAAAACCAAATCCACGACCTGCGTGGGATTCTTGAACTTGAGGCGTCCGCGACTGGAGAAGATCTCTTCATTTTGCGAGGCGCTCAGAATCTGGAGCCGACAGGGGTATTCTCCACGGCCACTGGTCAAGGACACCAGGAGATGCAACGCAGGATAGCGCAGTGGGAACTTGTTTGCGCGGATTTCCCCGATGACGCCAATCAGACTTTTTTTGCCCGTGAGACGATCCTCGATGATCTGATCACAAGGAATCAGCCCGATGCCCATCGGCATTTCCAGCATGGAGCTTGGCACTTCCCTTTCCCCTATAACGCAAAAGTGGTTGGTTTATTGAGTGGCTTCATGGATTCCAAGAAAATATATCCTGCTTTTTTGTGGTTGTACGAAGAATGCGCCAGGAAATCTGGGTTAAATTAGTTTCCAACCACATTCTCATTGAAATCCGCATCCCATGAGTAAACTCAACCATTTCTTCGGCCTGCTGACATGCTTCCTGATGATGACTGCAGTCGCCCTGCGGCACTCCGGGAAGCTTTGTGGCATCACGCCTGGGCAAGACGTTTCTGAGACCACTGCTGGAAACTCACAAGATTCCTCTGCGGTCCCGGAAGATGGAATTATCGTTATTGACACCACTGGACTCGGCATGCATATCCAGGGCTACGCCGGACCGACACCACTGAAGATTTACTTGAAGGACGGGCGAGTGCAACTCATCGAAGCGCTGCCCAACCAAGACACGCCCGAGTTCTTCTCTGCCACAGAGGAAGAGGGCTTTCGCGAACATTGGTACGGCAAATCGGCGCAAGAGGCGCTGGCGGTCGCGGTAAAGCCGGTCACGGGAGCGACTTACTCATCCACTGCATTCATCCAGAATGTCCAGGCGGGTCTGGCTGCGTATTTGACCGCACAGGGCGAGACGACCACACAGCCAGCCGCGCGTTCCCCATGGCATCCTAACCTGAAATTCATCTGCGGGCTCCTTGTGGCACTGGCGGCGGCAATCCTTCCTTTCTTCATGAAACACAGATATTATCGCATTGTGCAATTGACGCTGAATGTGGTGGTGCTGGGTTTCTGGTGCGGTGCCTTCGTCTCCCACACGCTGATGGTCAAATACCTCTCCCAGGGGATTCACGACTGGAATGCCCTGCTACCGCTTTTACTTTTGGTGATGGCATTCATCTACCCGTTTTTCGGACGCAAGAGCCACTACTGCCTGCATGCGTGCCCCTTCGGCTCGCTCCAGGAACTCGCCGGCAAGTGCTCTCAACGCAAACTGCGCATCTCTCCGCAGTGGCTCAAACGTCTGGAGACCCTCCGGCAATTCCTCTGGGCAATGCTGATGTTCGTGATGTGCTGCGGAACCGGCTTCGCCTGGATGGACAACGAGCCCTTCGCGGCATTCCTTTTCCGCACCGCGCCGCCAATCGCCCTCGTGCTGGCCATCGGGTTCACGTTGCTCTCGTTCTTCGTGCCCCGCCCCTACTGCCGATTCGTCTGCCCCACCGGCACCCTGCTGAAATACGCCGAAAAAGAATCGTAATCCAACCATTAAAAGACACCTATGAACTTTGCCAAACTCCTGAATGTCGTGCTGGCGCTGGCGCTGGCGGTCGTCTGCTTCCAGTTGGTTCGCGCACACCAGACAACGCCGCCACCATCGGCGGTATCAGTGGTCGTCGAAACGCCGACGCCACCCGCCACCCATGCGACGCCCGCCCACGAGGAACCCGCTGTGCCGAGTGGCGAACTGCAGGAGTTTGAGGTCTCCGCCGACTTCGATGTGAACCCCTTCCGATTCTTCCAGAATGACGGCGGGTTGATTCTCTGCGCCGGAAACCAAGAGCAGAGCAACGCGATGACCATCGGCTGGGGCGGGCTGGGCATATTGTGGGGACAACGCGTGGTCACCGTCTATGTCGCCCAGGCACGCTATACCCGTCAGTTCATGGACGCCTCCAAATACTTCACAGTAATGGCCTTCGGCCCGAATCAGCAAAATGTCCCCGATTACCTCGGACACAATAGTGGGCGAGATGGCGACAAGGCCGCCGCATTGGGATTGCATACGCTCTACACCGAAAACGGCACGCCATATTACGCCGAGGCCACGCTGGTACTGGAGTGCGAGACGATGTACGCCCGCCCCTTCGATGCCGAAAATATGAAAGAAATTCCCAGCCGACTTTATGCGAATTTCCCCGCCGGCGTTCACACGATGTATATCGGGCGGGTGGTCAAAGCGTGGAAACGGTAGCTTTCAGTCGTCTTTATCGATATTCTTCGGGCAGCAGGCTAGTGAAGCGATCATGCTGTTTGGCACGATATGCCGCACTAAGCACTTTTCCTGTGAAGCGTAGTCGCTCCACGTCCAAGATAGTGACTTCTCCGTCTTCACAGTAGAAGAAATGCTCTGGCTTGCAGTCGATGTTCCAGTCGAAACCGGCGTCTTGAAGAGCGGTCAGACACTTCCGCGCCTTGGCCAGAGCATCGCGTTTCGTCCCCTCGGCGACTGACGGCTCTGCGACCAGACGGTCCACGGGCACGCCGGGCACAGCTGCTTCGACCAGCACACCAGTGGTAGGCGGCAACCACCGTGGATGCCATGAATGAGCGATTACCTCCGGCATACGGAAGCCGTGACTGCGCACGACCTCCATCTGGCGATACTCCCGCTCGGTGTTGGTCTCCGGCCAGCGGAAATGGATGAGCGCCCGCAGGATGGGCTGCAATTTGGTATAGTAGTCCTGCTTGATGAAAATCACCCGCCCGTCCGAGAGCGTGTGTCGCCACGTGGCGCCGCGAGTGTGTTTGGAACAACAGTTTTCCCCGCGATAGCCATGAAGTGCCTCGAAAGTGCCCAGATGGTCATGGGTAAGAATGTCTTGCCAGGCCGGCTCTATGATCAAGTGCGTCATCTTAAAAAATTAATTACAACAAATTATTTATTAAGTAGTTATTTGATTACTACTTGCGAAAGAAAGCCAAAATGGAACGCCGGACGCCGACGGGCGTGGCGAATTGCCCTACCCGTCCGATGAGGTCCCGCCAACGGTCAGGGGAACCATACGGCGCGTCATTCTCCGGCGTGACTGGCGGTGGCTCCTGCTCGGCGATGAGCAATTCGGAAGTGCGTTCCACCGGAAGGTATTCCAGCCATTCGACAGGCACCTCGTGGCACCGTCCATCTCCGCCCCATTTGGAGACATATTCGACATGTTTGACAGTGCGGTATCCGTGCGCGGTCACGGCGAGACTGGTTGTGCCCTGCGATTCCCCACTGACGTGAGTCTTGAGGATATTGCGGGTCACGCACTGATGGTGCGCGAACTTCGCCTCGCCACAGTAGTTGGCCAACGACTCGTGCTCCCAGAAGCAGGAACGCTTTGAGAGGACGTCCCGGTAGATGTTCTCATGGGTGCGGATCTGCTGATAGAGCGGAATGGCAAGCAACGGTGCCAGACTAAAGTAGGTCACTTTGAAGAACTGCTCCAGCCGTTGCTGGAAATTCTGCCGAGCGCGTTCCAAGTCGCTGTCGTAGAACTGTTTTGGATTCGTGTCCAGCGGAAAGCCCTGAAGATGTTCGGGGAAGAGCGCGTTGATTTTGTGCTGTTTCAGGAACGTGAAGTCGTCGCCATAGCCGACCTGGGTGTCCTCCAGCAGTTTGAGCATCTGAGTCTGCGCAAGTGGCGTGAAAAGCAGGCGGAACTCGATCTCGTCGTTGCGGTCATCCGCATGGAAAAGCACCTCGAAGTCGTGGTTGGACATCATGGTGTACTGCGAGGCGTCGTCCAGGTTTTCGGAGAATTTCTTGAGTTTTTTGAACTCGTGTTTCTTCTTCATCTTGGCCCACAGTCCGTCCTTGCCGGCGATGCCAGTCGGCTTGTGAGTGAAGGTGAGATTCGGAGCAGCGTCGTTGCCGTAAATCAAACAACTGCTCTCGGCATAGACGGGGCTGGGTTTGGTCACGGTGGCATGGAGGGTTTCGTGACGGGTCACGGTGTACCAATTTCCCTTGGAATCCCGCACCCGCTCCGTCCAAGAGATTTCCTTGTAGCCGTGATAGGTGGTGCTCCCCCAGTGCATGCTCAGAAACCGCCCGAAGACAAAGGGGTTGCCGTTGATGACTCCGCTTTGTGCGGCAAGAACCGACTTGTCTTCGTTGAACGAGTCATCCCAGCCGAATTGCGTGTAAAGTTCGTCAAGCCGCCCCCGGGTGAGATAGGGGTCGAATTCGAGGCGCGGGACAGTGCGTTGGATAATCCGCGGTGCGATATCCCAATCATAGAGGGCATTGAGAGGAGCCATCTGGTTCCAGGCCTCCTGCTGAAGCCGCTCAATCTCGTCTTCGAGCCGGCCGATTTTCTCGCGGAGGGAACGAAGATTTCGCAGAACGACACGCAGGAAGAAAATGAAAGTCAAGTAGGCGACCGCCGCGCCACCGCCAGACACCAAGTACCAATAGGGCTTGAGTGGCTTGACAAAATCGTGCCAGAAGTCGGGGGAGAAAAGGTCTTCCGGAATAAACGGCCAGACCACCGCAGCGGCTCCGCCCAGAATCAGCACCCAGGCCAGAAACCCCAGAAGCCGCCAGTTACTACGACTCGAACGGCTACTTTCCAGCTCTTCGTGGCGATTCCGCAGTTGACGGTTGGTTTCTGCATTCGCTGCCGCGTCCACCCCAGAAGCACGAACGAGCCGCTCGAACTCCTGGGAGGCGTTTCGGGCAAACGCCTCGCGAAATTCGTTCTGGTATTTCTCCAGCGGCTCGTAAACGTCCTGAATCATAAGGGAAGACCCGCGCTGAAAGCGCGGGCGCACAGGGGAAGACCCGCGATTGGCAGCGCGGGCGCACAGGGGAAGACCCGCGCTTCTATGTGCGGGCGCACAGCGGCGCGGCACACAGCCCGTGGGGCACTCGCGCATCCGGCGCGGATGTGCGATTAGAAGAAGACGCCACGGGCCTGCGCCTTGGTTTCGGCAGAGGCAGTGAAGGGGATTCGGGTGGTGTAGCCATTGGCGGCTGCCACAATCTTTCGGGCGGGCAACTCGTAGATGCAGGTGTTCCACTGCGTCACCGTGTCATTGTAGAGTCCACGGGCGGCGGTGATCTCCTTCTGGAGATAGCTGTTCTGCTGCATCGCGTCGGCGATAGCGGCGTGCGCCTTGAGTTCGGGATAGGCCTCGACCTGCGGAAAGAGTCGTGCGAAGCCACCATTGAGCGTCTCGGCAATCTGGTTGCGGTTGGCATCGGAGATGTTCACGCCACCGCGGAACGCCGCCACCGCCTTCATCACATCCTTGTCCAGATCAACCGCCTTGGTGACCAGCGCGGCGACATTCTGAAGAATGACCACGCGTTGTTCCAGATAGTTGTCAATCTGCGACGCCTCGGCCTGGAGTTTCTGCTGGAGTTTCAGGAAGTAGTTGCGTGCGCTCATCCGCATAAACCAGAGGACAAGTCCAGGAATGATGAGCAGGAACCAGGGCAAGTAAACGCAGAAGAAGGTCTCGGCCGCCGTCGTGGTCACGGTGAGTTGCTTCTCGATCACATTGACATCGCGCCCCTGGGGATTCACATTCGCATTGAGTTCGTCAAGTTCGTTGGCCATGGTCGGCTCCTTGTTTTGTTGAGGTTAGAACACGCTTTTGAAAACTCTCCCGCAACAAATGTCCACCGTTGCGGCAATTTCATTGAAATGACATTTCCAATAATGTACCACCGCAACGAAGGACATACCCGCCAACATTCATTTTTTTTCAAAATCGCGATCGGGATTTCCTAAGCGCTCCAAGAACTTTCGGATGGTGTCCTGAATGACCTGGTCAATGGATTCAAGAAACGCGGCACCCAATTCTGGATAATCGGCCTGGCAGAGTTGATAGGTCTGGCTGGCCCGCTCAAGACACTGATCCACTGCCAGCGGGATTCGACGCGAAGTAGGAGGCTTGGCAAAGATGTCCTGACGACTTATTGAGTGCATCTGTTCGTCAAACTCCCCGGCCAGAAACCTGTTAATGCGCTTGATGTGCCGCGGATGGCATGAACAGGTGACTCCCGCTTCCCACTTGCGAATTGTGGACCAGTGAATTTTCAGAAACTCACCGAGTTGCTGCAACGAGAACCCGACGGCCAGACGTTTGGCGCGGAAGATCTCACGCATTTGGTCATCAAAACGCCCCTGGAACAATGGCTGTTCCACGGGCGACGGAATTATGGCGGAATTGAGCTTGGATTTCGATGTTTTTCTTGGCATGGCTTTTCCTCTTTTTTGATTCCTCTCAGAATGACATTGCCTTAAATGTACTCCCCAAAAACGACTTTGCAAACGATTTGACCGGCTTTCTCAAACCTTCCTGGAAAGTCCTGTTTTATCCCCATGCAGGGAGACATCCCGTCACAAGCCGAATGAAATGACACCGTTGCCATTTGCCTTGTTGTATTTTTACTCCACCAAGCCAACAAAGTTCCTCAAAGCGATTAAAGTATTCTTCGTATCATTTCGGGAGCCCCCAAGTTCATTTCCCTTGACGTATCATTAACTACACGGAGAATTTTTAATGTTAGTGAATCTGCCTCCATTGGGCTGGAACAGCTGGAACACCTTCGGCGAGGACATCAACGACGAACTGATCCGCCAGAGCGCGGACCAGATGGTCGCACTTGGATTGAAGGACGCCGGCTACGAGTACATCGTCATCGACGACTGCTGGTCGGAGCGCCAGCGCGACCCCGAAACTGGCCGAATTGTCGCCGACCACGTGAAATTCCCGAACGGGATGAAGGCGGTGGCGGACTACGTCCACTCCAAAGGGCTGAAGTTCGGGATGTACTCCTGCGCCGGCGTGCGCACCTGCGCCGACTATCCCGGCTCCTTCGACAATGAGTTCCTGGACACCAAGACCTTCGCGGAATGGGGCGTGGACTACCTCAAATACGACTACTGCAACTTCCCGAAGTCTGCGAATGGCCCCACCGCCTATCGCCGCATGGGCAATGCGCTGCGCGCCTGCGGGCGGGACATCGTCTATTCGTTGTGCAACTGGGGTTCTGACGACGTGTGGAGCTGGGTGCGCTCCGCCGGCGGGCACCTCTACCGCTCCACGGGGGACATCTTCGACAGCAACACCTCCTTCGCGTCCATCGCCCGTAGCCAACTCCAGAAGTTCTGCTATTCTGGCAACAACTGCTTTAACGACATGGACATGCTGACGGTTGGGATGTTCGGCAAGGGCAATGTCGTCCGCGGCGATGACCGCTGCACGATGGAGACCTACAAGACTCAGTTCGCCCTATGGTGTCTGATGGGCAGCCCGCTGATGCTGGGCTGCGACCTGCGTGCGATGACGCCTGAGATCCTCGCGCTGGTCACCAACAAGGAACTGCTGGCCTTCAACCAGGATCCGGAGGCGCGCCCCGCCTTCATCGCCAACCAGTGGCTCCACGGAAACGGGGCCAGCCAACTTCCCGACCACGTGGTGCTGGCGAAACTCCTCGCCGACGGCGACCTGGCCCTCGGCTTCTTCAATCTCTCCGACCGCCACGGACAGTTCTTCCTGCAGTTCGACGACCTCGGCTTCCCCGCCTCCACCGGATATGGCCTGCGCCTCACGGACGTCTTCACCGGAAAGGAGTTCGGGCTCCTCAGCGAGCAGATGAAGATGGTCGGCGAGCCGTTCCACTGCGCGGTCTATCGCGCCCACCCCGAGCCCTGCAAGGCCCGCATCGCCGGGTTGGGATATAATTTCGGCTGAGATCGGATCACCCCGAATGGTCCGGCTTTGAAGCCGGACCATTCGGATTTATTAATGGGAATGATATACTTACTTGGGGAATAAAACCTGAACGACTTAAAATGTGGAATAGGGTATCAAGTCGTTCCAAGACTTGGCGGCAAGGGCTAATACGCCCCGTCGTCGGCTGACTCTTTCTTCAGAACATCTTTTCGCGGACGATGGTCCGGTCGCGCTCTGGTCCCACGGAGACGATGCCGACACGGGCGCCGGCCAGTTCGCCAATGCGCTCGACATAGCGTCGGCAGTTGGCGGGCAACTGGTCGTATTCCTTGATGTCGCTGGTCGGAGTCATCCAGCCTGGGAGGGTCTCATAGACCGCCTCAACCTCGCCGAGCACCTTGAGGCTGGCGGGGAACTCGTTCAGGAGTTTCCCCTGATATTTGTAGCCTGTGCAGATTTGAATTTCGGGGAACTCGTCGAGAATGTCCAGGCGGGTAAGCGCGATGCAATCGAGACCATTGAGCATGGTGGCGTAGCGCACCACGCAGGAGTCGAACCATCCGCAACGGCGCGGGCGGCCTGTGGTCGCGCCATATTCGTGGGCGGTCTCGCGGATTTGTTCGCCGATGGCGTTGAGTTGCTCGGTGGGGAAGGGACCTTCGCCCACGCGGGTGGCGTAGGCCTTGACCACGCCGATGACCTTGCCGATTTGCTTGGGACCGAGCCCCAGACCGACGCAGACCGCACCGGCGGTCGGATGGCTACTGGTCACGAAGGGATAGGTCCCGTGGGAGAGGTCGAGCATGGCTGCCTGGGCGCCTTCGAAGAGAATCTTCTTGTCGGCGGCCAGTTCCTCGTGGATGAGGGCGCAGGTGTCGCAGACATAGGGGCGAAGCTGGTCGGCGTAGCCGCAGTATTCGTCATAAATCTGCTGGAAATCCAGCGGTGGCTCGCCGAAGACCTGGGTGATGATGCGGTTCTTGTAGGCCAGGGTGGTCTTGAGTTCCTGCGCGAAAGCCTCGCGGTCCATCCAGGAGACCACGCGGATGCCGATGCGGTTCGCCGCGTCTGCGTAGCAGGGGCCGATGCCGCGGCCGGTGGTGCCGACCTTGGAGTTGCCCTTCATCCGCTCCTCCAGTTTGTCGAAGAGCTTGTGGTAGGGCAGAACGACGTGGGCGCGGTTGGAGATGCGCAGCCCCGAGGCGTCCAGCCCCTCGGCCTTCAGCGCCTCAAGTTCCTCCAGAAGCACCACGGGGTCCAGCACGACGTCGTTGCCGATGATGCAGGTGCAGCCGGGGTAGAGGATGCCGGAGGGCAGAAGATGCAGTTTAAAGGTCTTGCCCTTCGCCACCACCGTGTGGCCGGCGTTCGCGCCGCCCTGGTAGCGTGCCACGACATCCGCCTGCTCGGCCAGATAATCGACGATTTTGCCTTTTCCCTCGTCGCCCCATTGGGTGCCGACGACTACGATACTAGACATGGTTGCCTCGTGGGTTGAAAGAAACGGGAGGGACGCGCTCCTGCGCGCCCTAACCAGTGATTGAAAGAACTAATGCGTCAGACGCAGTGGTAAGGTGGTTCGTTTGGCCAATTCGGCCTTGATACCGTCGCAGGTGTAGCCGTCAAGATGGACCATGGACGCGACCAGCGCGGCGTCCGCATGGCCTTTCTCGAAGGCGTCGATGATGTGGTCGATGGTACCCGCGCCGCCAGAGGCGATGACGGGCACGGAGACGGCGTCCGCGACCTTTCGGGTGATTTCGAGTTCGTAGCCGTTCTGCACGCCGTCGGTGTCAATCGCATTCAGGCAGATTTCGCCGGCGCCGAGCGAGACGGCGTATTGCGCCCAGGCGACTGCGTCCCATTGGGTGGGCTTGCGGTAGCCTTGGATGAAGACCTGGTAGCCAGAGGGGAACTCGCGGGAGACGCCCACGCGCTTGGCGTCCATCCCCAGCACCACGCACTGGCTGCCGAAGGCATTGGCGCTGGTGGTGAGGATGGAGGGATTTTCGACCGCCAGGGAGTTCAGCGACACCTTGTCCGCGCCGGCCAGCAGCGCGTTTCGCATGTCCACGGCGGAGCGGATGCCGCCACCCACGCAGAAGGGGATGAAGACGCGCTTGGCGGCGTCGGCGACCATCTCGATGTCGATGGGACGGTGTTCGGCGGAGGCGGTGATGTCGTAGAAGACCAGTTCGTCCGCGCCTTGCTTGCAGTATTGGTCGGCCAGCGCGATGACGTCTCCGACATCGACGTTGTCCTTGAATTTCACGCCTTTGGTGACGCGGCGGTTGCGCACATCCAGGCAGACGATGAGTCGTTTGAGGAGCATAGCGTGGAATCAGGGCCGACCGTCCCAGGTCAGGAAGTTGTGGAAGAGCCTCAGGCCGGCCTCGCCGGAACGTTCCGGATGGAATTGGGTGGCGACCAGGCTGCCTTGGGCGGCCACGCTGCAGAAGTGCTTTCCGCCGTATTCGGTGGTCCCGAAGGTGAGCGTGGCGTCGGCGGGCTCGCAGTAGTAGCTGTGCACGAAGTAGAACGGCGTGCCGGAATCCACGCTCGCGAAGATGGGGTGACTCTGGGTGAAGGTCACGGCGTTCCAGCCCATTTCGGGAATCTTGAGCGTGGGGTCGCCAGGGAAGTCGAAGCGTTGGACGCGGCCGGGGAGGAGGCCCAGGGCGGTCTGTCCGCCATCCTCGTCACTCCAGTCGAAAAGCAACTGCATGCCGATGCAGATGCCCAGCACGGGGCGTCCTGCCTCGATGGCCTGTCTCAGATAGCGGTCGTAGCCACGGGCGCGGACGGCCTCCAGGCAGCTCTTGGCGGAGCCGTCGCCAGGGAAGATGACCGGTCCCTCCAACAATGCCTCTCCAGCGGCGGTGGCCACCAGCGTGTCGTAGCCGAAGCGTTCGCACGCCAGTCGCACGCTGGTGAGGTTTCCTGCGCCGTAGTCAAGTATGGTGATGGTACTCATAACAGTTCTTTAATATAATCGGTATAGGATGATTCGCCTGAGTAACTGTGGATTACCGCAATATCAAGTCCACGGGCTGGTACTTTCCGGTAGCCTCCTGCCACCAGAAGACGCGGGCGGTGGCGTGTTCGCCATCCACAAAGAATTTGATGAACATCCGCGAAGCGGTCCACTCGCGGTCGGCGCAGACCTGCCAGAGGTTGCCATCCTGCACTATACCATAGAGATGCGTATGCCCGCAGACAAAAGCCACCACGCGCGAATCCGCCTTGATGGCTTTCCAGAGGCGTTCGCAGTCGCCACGTGGCATATCACCGCCCGCCAGGGAAATGGGCTGCGGGGTTTCATCCAGCGCCTCGACACCGTGGAAGAACTTCAAGGGCTGATGGCAGAAGACAAAAACCATCGGCTGCGTGGTCGCCTGGAGGTCCTGCTCCACCCAATCGATGAGCGCATCATCAACGGTGAGCATCTTCACCGGATAGACGTCCAGGACGATGAAGTGGCAGTTCTGGTAGTCGAAGGAAAAAGTGGTCCATTTGGCACCGTCGGGCTGGTAGTCCTGGCGGATGGAGCGTGATGCGGGGCCATGCTTTAAGTTGAAAGGCAAGGACTTGTTGCGCTCGATAATATGCGCGATATTGGGCTGGTCGGCATTGCGCGTGGGATTCGCCTGCGGCTGGTTGGCGGTGCCGGCGGGGTCGTGGTTGCCCACCAGCACCACGCACGGGTAGGGCTTGCCTTCGGCGCGGGCGGGTTTCAGCAAAAGGCGTTCGAGCGCCTTTTCGCATTCGGGGAAGTTGTCGTAGTCGCCGCCGAGCACCAGAAAATCGCCCGGACCCTCCTTAAGAATCTGAGCGGAGGAGAGCGCCAGAGCCTCCTCCGGCCAGCGGTCCTCCCAGAAATGCAGGTCGCTCATGAAGTCGAAAGAGAAAGAGGATGCGTGGCACAGCGAGGTCGAAAGCATGATGGTGAGAAAAAGAGACAGAATGGTGGATTTCATATTGAGGCGAGATGGTGAAAGGCTAAAAAGACAAATGGTTGAAAGGGTCAGGTCCATCGGACGACAGGACGACACGGCGGACGACAGACGGCGGACGACAGACGGCGGACGACACCGCGGCACGGCGGGACGACAGACGACAGACGGCGGACGGCGGACGACGGGACGGCGGACGACACTGCGGGACGACAGACGACAGACATCGGACGGCACCGCGGGACGACAGACGACAGACATCGGACGACACCGCGGGACGAAAGACGACAGACATCGGACGGCACGGCGGGACGAAAGACACCGGACACGTCGAGACAACGGACGACGGGACGGCGGACGACACGGCGGGACGGCGGACGCAAGTCCTCCCGGTCTTGACATTCAGAAACCGCCTGAGAATCAATCAACGAGGGATTACCGCGAACCCGCCACCCACCTAAAAAAGCGCCCCTAATTTCTTGAGGATGGTGGGTTACCCCCCAACCGCCCGCCCTTCAAATTTAACGCGTCAAGAAGGGGCATGCAAGTCCATTCTCAGAAAGTCATTAAAGTCACATTGCGGAAGAAGAATCTTATGTTTTTCTGGGAAAGTGTGAAAGGTCTCGCCTTATCGGTTTTCTTCGTCAGGAAAAGTCAGAATCAGGCGATTTCAACTCAAGTCGCCAGACCGGCGAATTGGGTCATGTAGAGTTCGTGGTATTTGCCATTGTGGGCGAGCAGTTCGGAGTGGATGCCTTGCTCCACAATGCGGCCCTGGTCCATCACCACGATGAGGTCCGCATCCCGGATAGTGGAGAGCCGGTGCGCGATGATGATGGAGGTGCGGCTCCGCATCACCTGACGCATCGCCTTCTGAATCGCCTTCTCCGTGCGCGTGTCCACTGAGGAGGTCGCCTCGTCAAAGACCAGAATGCGGGGATCCGCCACAAACGCACGCGCAATCGCAAGCAGTTGCCGCTGCCCCTGGCTCAGCTTCGCGCCCGCATTGGTCAAGACGGTCTCCAGCCCCTCGGGAAGATGCTCAATCACTTCACGACAATGACTGGACTCTATCGCATGCCAGAGTTCCTCCTCCGTCGCCTCCGCATTCGCGAACAAGAGGTTGTTGCGCACTGTGTCGGTGAAAAGCACCGTCTCCTGAAGCACAATCGACACTTGGCGACGAAGGCTGTCGCGGGCAATCATGGATAAATTCTGACCATTGACCAAAATTTGTCCATCGCAGTCATAAAATCTTAGCAATAAATTAGCAAGAGTGGTTTTCCCGGAGCCAGTGGCACCGACGAGGGCGACCTTCTGACCTGGTTTGACGGTAAGACAGAAGTCGTGGATGACTTGGTGTCCAGGCACATAACCGAAGTTCACATGCCGGAATTCGAGTTGCGCCGCCTCGGCGGGTGTCATGGGTTCTCCGTCAAGGTCCTCGGATGGCTCGTCCAGGACGGTGAAGACTCGTTCGGCACCGGCGACAGCGGTCTGGAGTTGTCCGTAGATTTGCGCGATCATATTGACCGGGCGTGAGAACTGCTTGACATATAGGATGAATGCGGAGATGATGCCGACGGAGATGATGCCCTTGTAGGCAAAGTAGCCGCCGAACGCGGCGATGATAACGAAGCCGATATTTCCGATGCAGTTCATCACGGGTCCCATCACTCCGGCAAAGATCTCCATCTTGATGCCGGCAGCGGTGAGGCAGTCGGAGGTCTGGGTGAACTTGTCGATGGTGGTCTCCTGGTGGTTGCAGGCGACCACGGTTCGGTAGCCGGCGACCTGTTCCTCCACGGTGCCGTTAAGCGCGCCCAACAGTTCCTGACGTTTCCGAGAGAATTTCCGAACCTTCATGGAGAGGAAGCGGGTGGCACCAAGGGTGAGGAGGACGGAGAAACAACTCAGGAGCGTGAGTTGCCAGCAGTGCCAGAGCATCACCACGACCACGCCGATGATGGTGAGAATGCCGGAGAAGAAAGTCGGCAGCGCCATCGCGACGGTAGAGGAGAGCATCTCGACGTCATTGGTCATCCGGCTCATCAGATCGCCGTGGGAATGGCTGTCGAGATAGCCTAATGGCAAATCCACGGTCTTTCCGAAGAGTTCCTCTCGCAGACGTCTCACGATGCGCAGGCTGAGTTTCGCAGTGGCCAGCCCCTGGAGCAACTGGAAAGCCTCGGCAGCGAGATAGAGGAGCACCAGTGTCAGCAGGGTAGCGGGCAGGCTTCCGGCGATAGTCTGCGCGATAAGGTCGATGGCGTGGCTGATGACCGTCGGGGTGGCAACGGTGCAGAGGGTGCTTCCCAACACCACCGCGAGAGTTCCCAACACCAGCGGAAGTTCGCCCGCAAAATAACGCCCCAGCCGTCGCAACGTGGGTCCCACACGAATTGCACGCTCGACTTCGGCAAAATGCCCTCCGCGCGGGGGACGCATGGGCGGAGACGGGGCCTTCGGTACATTAGCCATCGCTCTCCTCCTTCTCGCCCAGTTGCGAGGCGTAGATTTCCTGATAAGCCGCCGAGGTCTGCATCAACTCGGCGTGGGTGCCAACCGCGCTCACCGCGCCATTCTCCAGCACCACGATGCGGTCCGCATGACGCACCGAGGCAATGCGTTGCGCAATCACAATGCGCGTGCGCAACGGACAAAACTCCCGCAGGGCGGCGGTGAGGAGCGCCTCGGTCTTGAGATCCAGGGCGCTGGTCGCGTCGTCGAAGATGAGGATGTCCGCATTGCGCAGGATGGTTCGGGCAATCGCGATGCGCTGGCGCTGTCCGCCGGAGAGACTGTTTCCGCGCTCGGCGACGGGCGTGTCGTAGCCCTGAGGCGATGCGAGGATGAACTCCTCTGCCTGCGCGACGCGGGCGGCGGCGCGAATCTCCTCCTCGGTGGCGTCAGGCCGTCCCCAGGCGATGTTCTCCCGTAACGTCGCGCTGAAGAGTTCGCTCTTCTGAAGCGCGACGGCGACCTTCGCGCGCAAGGCGCTCTGACGGTATTCGCGCACGTCCACGCCGTCCACAAGCACCGTCCCCTCAGTCGCGTCGTAGAAGCGCGGGATGAGGCTGGCCAGGGTAGTCTTGCCACAACCCGTTGCACCGATGATGGCGACGGTCTGGCCAGGTTCGATGGTCAGGCTCACATGCCGTAGTGCGGGGCTGGCGGCACCAGGGAAGGTGAACGAGACATCGCGAAACTCGATGCGACCATGGGTGGCGGTCTCCCCCGCGAAATCCCCTTCCGGCAATCCGGGTTCCATATCAAGAATTTCGCGGAGGCGTTTCCAAGAGGCAGTGCCGCGGGCGACGGACTGGAGAATCATCGTCGCCATGAAGAGTCCGTTGCCCAGAGTCATCGTATAGGTGGTGGCGGCCATGATGGCACCCGGTGTGGCGATGCCCTCCCCCACGCCCAGCGAACCGACGTAGAGAATGGTGACCATCGCCAGCGAGATCAGCATATTCAGCGTGGGAAACATAAAGGCGAAGAGAAGCATCATCGTCAACTGCGTCTTGAGCAATTCACTGTTCGCCTTGCCGAAGCGCAACTTCTCGTATGCCTCGCGTACGCACGCCTTGATGATGCGAATGCCGGTGATGTCCTCCTGCATTAGTGCGTTAAGCGCGTCCAACTGCGACTGCATTTTAGCGAAGACGGGATTCACCTTGCGCAGACAGAGCAGCAGCACCGTCGCCATCAGCGGCAGGAAACACAGAATCACCAGCGCGAAACGTGGCGCCAGCTGGAACAGGAAAAAGAGGCTTCCCAGCGAGAGCATCGTGGTGCGAATCATCCCGCGGATGGACTGCGAGACCAACTGCTCTACTTGCGAGACATCGTTGGTCACCCGCGTGATCAGCGCACCCGCGCCGAGACGGTCCACCTGCGGAAAAGAAAAACGCATCACTCTTCGGAAGCACTCCTTGCGCAGCAGATTTCCGACATTCTGGCTGGCTAGATTGGTGAAGGCGTTGTTCAGCGAGCCGCACACACCGCCCAGGAACACCAGCCCAAGCATCAGCGCACCCAGACGCAGGATAAGTCCCAGCGCGTCGGCGTTTTCTCCCGCCGCCATCACGCCGTCATCCACGATGCGGCGCATCAGGCTGGGCTGAAGCAGGTCCATCAGGACCTCTCCCAGCATGAAGAGCGCGGCGATGACCGCCCAATGCGCGTAGGATTTGAGATACCGCCACATCGTCAGTCAGGTTCTATGATTTTGGCCGCCCGGCAGGCGAGTTCATCGATATTTTCGGGACGCATCCCATGATAATGGATCTCATCGTCCATGATGCCTGACAGCCATTGGCAGAGGCGGTTCATCGCGGTGGCGTCATCGCGCGTCATCGCCTTTTCGCCAGGCTGATATGGCCAGGCCGCCGGGGCCAGCATCAGCAGCCGTCCATCCGCGCAGGCGTCGAAATGACGGCCGGTGGGCTTCTGGAGATTGGAAAAGCTCTTGTTGTGCATCGTGACCAGCGGGAGTCCGGCAGCCAGCGCCTCGTGGGCGATTTGCCGTTCGCCGTCGGACACGCAGGGACTAATCAGCACCACACCGTGCTGCGCCTGCGCAAACAGATAATCGCGGAGTTCCTGATACTCCTGGGTATAAAACTCCACCTGCGGTTCACCGGATTGGTCACAGACAATTTTCAGACTACCATTTGGCGTAGCCACGCGGGCATAACGGAAAAAACTCCGCGAACATTGAACCCACGCCATTGGCCGTCGCAACAGGCTTGCATTGCCGATGGCCGAAAAATGACCAACCAGCCGGCCGCCAGCCAGAGGCAAGACCAAATCCCGTACCGCCTTGAATAAATCCGGATGCTGACGCTTCTCCGCCAGCCGGCGCGGATTATCGGCCACGTATGCCAACATCGCATCCAACTGCCCTTCGCGGAATAGAATGGTATCGCAGAAACCAGGACTCCAGCGGGGGATGCCCTTACCCGCGCAAGAATGCGCGGGCACGGAACCGTTCTGTGCTTGCGCATTTTTGCGCAAGTCTTCCCACCGTTTGGCGGCCCCGGCCTTGAAGCCCCGCACCAGAACGCCCAGGGGCCGTGGAAGCGTTTCCGTAACAAACGGAACAAAGTGAAAATGTTCCGGCATCAGTTGCGCGGCCAGAATTTTCACTTGCGGATAAAGGCGCGGCATCTCTGCCAGAGAATCCAGCACGGCGGTGCCATCTGGCGTGGGTTCGATAAACCACTTACCCGCACTTTTACCCGCGCTTTTACCCGCGCTTTTACCCGCGCTTTTACCCGCGCAAGAATGCGCGGGCACAGAACACGCGGGCACGGAACACGCGGGCACGGAACACGCGGGCACAGGGTCGTTCTGTGCTTGCGCATTCTTGCGCAAGTCTTCCATTCGCAGATGCCCCAGCCACTCGCGCGATCGATCCGCCAAGGTGCAGGTGATCATATAGATTGCGCGCTGGGTATAATCCCAGTTTCGCAGACGGCGCGTCATTCTATGGAATGTTTCCCGATATTGCATGGCAGATACTATAACCCCTAATGGTCGATAATCTGTATCTGCCAACTTTTATCTGCCACAGATGACTAGCCCATGTGGGCTACAATTCGGGGTCGTAGCCCCAATTGTCCTGAGTGATAAAGCCAGTACGTAAGCCGTCGCCTGCGAAGGGGACAGTGTATATCCTGACGGTGGTTGCGACATGGCAATCCGTATAGGAGACCACTGCGGAGCCTTCGTGTCGGAAATCGACCGTGCCGGACTCATGGTAGGCGCCGAAGCCCTTGTCGCCCTCTTCGGGAGCGCGGAGATAACTGGTGACTTCGTAGATGCCGGTGTAACTATCCCGGTATCCGGCGTCCGCATTCAGCAGGATGCGAGCCGGACGCCTCACGAGCGAGGCCTTGAAGCACCGCTTGGTTTTCGCGTTGTAGATATCGAAGCCCAGGCATTCGTTGTAGCCATAGCCAGCATACGGCGTGACATACGACTTGGTATAGCCGTGTGCAGAGGGACACTGGTAGAGTTTGCTGCTGTCGGCAGACTCATGGGCCGCCAACCCGATGGCCAAGAAGCCAGGTTTGTTCATGGACCAGTTTTCGTCGTAGCAGGCGTCCCAGCCGCCTTCATAGGTCAGCAGGGTAACGAAATCGTCGTCGAAGTCTGCGGTATAGAGGGTGTGGAACAGCCCGATTTGCCGGAGATTGTTCACGCAGCTAATACGCTTTGCTTTCGCTCGTGCCTTCGCGAGAGCCGGCAGGAGCATGGCCGCCAGGATGGCGATGATGGCGATGACGACGAGAAGTTCGATAAGAGTAAAGGAATAGAACGACGATGCGCGATTGCCGCGCACTTTTGCTTTGACCGATGTCATGCTGGCAGTTCTCCTGTGTGACGCGCACAGAATCTTCCCAGTTTCGTGGGAAATGGTGGAACTTCCCGAAGGCTCAGGATCCGACTTCGTTTCTCCAGGACTCCTGGAGGAATGCCATACGGTTGCGCGACAGCCGGGGATTCTCACCCCGATTCACTGTTGGTGTGCTTTTATAGCACACTTACCTTCGGATGTACAATATGCTTAATGTAACTCCTTTTGGGGGAACGGTTCACTTACCCGCGCAAAAACCCGCGAGCACAGAACACGCGGGCAAGGAACATTTATTTCATCAACGAGAAGCCCGCGTTTTGAAGGTGGCAGTACTTTTTGCCGGCGTGCTCCACGGTGGTCATATCGCCGGTCAGGATAATCTGGGTCCCTTCGGTGGGATAGGGACTGGCGTCTGCGAACTCGAAGCGCATCTGGCAACATGCGGTCGCGTCGGTCACGATGCAGGCGGGGATATCCTGATTGGTGGCAGGGTCCTTCACATAGCCAAAACGTCCGGCGATGCGAACATACATTCCGGTGTAGTCGTCGGGATTCTGGTCCATATAGTATGCGAGCGTCCAGGCCATTGTGGCATTCTCCTGGGTGAGGTCGATGTCGAACTTGCGTTCTTCGGCGGGAGCATTTGTCTGCGCGGGTTTAGCAGAATCATTTTTGGAGCAGGAACACCCGCTCACCAGCAACACGCAAGCCACGCCGGCGGCGGCCGCCGCCGGAAGGCTCACGCGGAAGCGCCGTTGGGCCAGCCCATAGAGACTGAAGAGGATAAAGACCGCCAGGTCGCAGCAGACAATCGTGGAGCCCACCGGCGTGCCGCCCAGGATGGAGATGAGCATTCCAGAAAGCGAGCAGACCACCGAAAGCACGGCGGAGCAGATGGTCACCGCCAGGAAGGAACGGAAGACACGCATCGCCGAGAGCGCGGGGAAGATGATGAGTGCGGAAATCAGCAGTGCGCCCACCAGTTTCATCGCCAAGACGATGATGACCGCGATAACCACCGCGATGAAGAAGTTATAGGCGGTCACCGGCGTGCCGGTGGCACGGGCGAAGTCCTCGTCAAAGGTGCACGCGAAGATCTTGTTGTAGAAAAGCACAAAGATGGCGATGACAGCCAAGGAGAGGCCCGTACTCAGATACACGTCGAATTTGGAGAGCGTGAGGATGGAGGTCGAGCCGAAAAGCGTCGTGCAGACGTCGCCGGTGAGGTTCGTGGAAGTCGAGAAGAGATTCACCAGCAGGTAGCCGATGGCCAGCGAGGCGACCGACAACAAAGCCACGGCGGCGTCCCCCATGATTGCGGTATTCTGCCCCGCCCGCAGCATCAAAACCGCGCAGACGATGGTCGCCGGCAGGATGAAATACATATCGTGGGCAAAATGCAGAACGCCGGCGATCGCCATCGCGCCAAAGGCCACATGCGAAAGACCGTCGCCGATCAGCGAGAAGCGCTTGAGCACCAGCGTGACGCCCAAAAGCGAGGCACACAGCGAGATGAGAACACCCACCAGCAGCGCGTGACGAACAAAGGGATACTGCAGATACTGAGCAAGCTGCGCAAACATTGTTGTATCTCGTTTATAATTAACTATTTATGTTATTATTTAAACCTTCGCCACCCTGGGTCAGCGCGGTGAAATGCTTCCCGAGGTCGCTGGCGAAGTATTCCTGGTTGGTCCCGAAGAAGGTCGTTCTTCCGATGTGAAGAATGTGGGAAGCGTAGAGTTTTGCCGCAGCGAGGTCATGAGTAACCATGATGATGGTGATGTTTTCCTCGCGGTTGAGCTTCTCGATGAGGTGGTACATCTCGGCGGTCATGCGGGGGTCAAGTCCGGAGACCGGCTCGTCCAAAAGCAGCAGCCGTTTGGTGGCACAGAGTGCGCGTGCCAGCAGCACGCGCTGCTGCTGGCCGCCGGAGAGTTCGCGGTAGCACCGGCGGGTTAGTTCGGTGAGGTTCATTCGGGCGATGTTCGCCTTTGCCAGTGCCTTGTCTGCTTTGCTGTAGAAGGGCCAAAGTCCGCGGTGTCCCTGGCAGCCGGAGAGGACAATTTCCCAGACGGTTGCGGGAAAGTCCTTCTGCACCACCGTCTGCTGTGGCAGATAGCCAATCTGGTTCAGCTTCAGGTTGTCGCCAGGCACAATGGTGCCTGCCGCCGGGGCTTGAAGCCCCAGCAGACAGCGCACCAGCGTGCTTTTTCCCGAACCATTCTCGCCGACGATGCACAGGTAGTTGCCGACTTCCACGGTGAAATTCAGATTCCGCAGCAGAAGCCGGTCGCCATAGCCCAGAGTGAGATTATTGGTAGAAAGCAATGACATGAAATCAGCGAAATGGGAGCCAAAATCACCTTTGTAGCGCCTGCCGCAGCACCGCAAGGTTCGCCTCCATGGCGCCGAGGTAGGTCTTGCCCGCCTGGGCATCCAGGGCGGTGGTCGCCTGAAGGGAATCCAGAACCAGGATCGGGCGGTCCTGGGCGGTCTTCGTGGTCTTCACAATCGTCTCGGCAAGACGATGCTGCGGTCCCTCGATGGCCAGCACGCATGGCAGGTCGAGTTCATCCACCTTGCCCGCCAGGAAAGCGACCGTCTTGAAACTCGCCTCGGACTCGGCCGAACAGCCAGTAAATGCCGCAAAGTATTGCAGGCCGTAGTCGTCGGCAAGATAGCGGAAGGGGAAGCGGTCGCCGAAGAGGAGCGTCTTGACCGGCGAGGCATCCACGACCGCCTGGAACTCGGCATCCATTGCGGCAAGTTTGGCGATGTATGCCTCGCAGTTCGCCTGGTAGTCGGCGGCATTCGCGGGGTCAACCTCTGCCAGTGCCTCGACAATGGCGCGGCAGGCGCGCTGCGTCAGCCGCAACGAGAGCCATACGTGCTCATCCAATTCGGCATCGTCATCATCGTGATGATGGTGGTGCTCATGTTCTTCGGCGTCATGGTCATGGTCATCGTCATCATCGTCATCGTCATCATGCTGATGTTCCGCATCATCGTCATCGTGGTGATGATGTTCCATCCCCTCGACCTCCTCTTCCTCGCGGACCGCATCGCCGAGAACCGCCAGGAGATTCACCACCTGCCGGCGTGAATTCGGAACCGACTTGAGCGCACTGTCCACCCACTTGTCCGAAGCCCCGCCGACATGGATGAAGAGGTCGCTTGCCCCCACGGTGAGCAGATCCTGCGCGGTCGGCTCGTAGTTGTGGAGGTCCACGCCCGAATCCAGCAGAAGCCGCAATTCCGTGTCGGCCTGATGGCTGCCGAGAATCTCGCGAGTCCAGTCGTAGATGGGAAAGATGGTGGCGACAATCTTGATCTTGCCTTTGCCAGATGATTGAGGCTGATTGTCAGACCGCGAACAGCCACATACCAGGCACAAACTCACCGCAAAAGCCATTAAAAAAGCAACTAATTTATTCATTTTAAACAAGTTAAGTTGTATTTATGGTTGCATCCCGGAAACTCCAGGAATAACATTTAGCAAACTAGGGATGCAACTCGTCTCAATTGTTGAGGCGGACTTTACGGTAAACCAGGGTGTCTGCCACCGCCATTACCTGCGCCCGAAGACGCGTCTGAGCGGTGGGAAGCGGGTAAAAAGCCACTACCGCCGACAGCGTTGCAGGCTTGGTAATGAATGTCAGGCTCGTGCGGGTGACCAGAACCAGCTGGCAGACTGGGCAATCCTCACCGGAACACTCGTGTCCCGCTTCCAGCAAAACCACCGCCGTGCCCCCCAATACGCACGCCATCAGCGCCATGCCTAACAACAGGCTGGCAATCTGACGGCGACAGGAGGTTGTGCGGTAATTGGGCATGACAAGGCGGATGAAATGAAAAATTGGACACCGCCAGCGGAAAAAAGTTTCAGATGCTTTACAAGTAACTTATATAATATAATAGGAATAGATGAAAAAATCTCCCACAGCCCCGTCAAACTGTTCCAGAGGGTTTATTTTATGCAAAATTACGACAATTCCTGAAAATTCTGGACAATTTTTATGGACCAGTCTAAAATTCGCAATATCGCCATCATCGCCCACGTTGACCATGGCAAGACCACCTTGGTGGACCAGCTCTTCAAGTTCAGCGGGGTCTTCCGGGACAACCAGAAGGTTCTGGAATGCATGATGGACTCCAACGACATCGAGCGCGAACGGGGCATCACCATCACCTCCAAGAACGGCTCGTTCCCCTATAAGGACTACACCATCAACATCATCGACACTCCCGGTCACGCCGATTTCGGCGGTCAGGTGGAGCGCGTGCTCAAGATGGCGGATGGCGCGTTGCTGCTGGTGGACGCACAGGAGGGTCCGATGCCCCAGACCTTCTTCGTGCTCAAGAAGGCGCTCTCCTTGGCATTGCCCATCATCGTGGTCATCAACAAGATTGACAAGCCTGCCGCGCGTCCCTACTGGGCGGTGGACCAGGTCTTCGACCTCTTCGTGCGGCTGAATGCCCCCGACGAACTGCTGGATTTCCCCGTGGTCTATGCCTCCGGCCGCGATGGCTGGGCGGTCAATGACCTGGAAGACGAGCGCAAGGACCTCACGGCGCTCTGCGAGCACATCATCAAGGACATCCCTGCGCCCAAAGGCTCCCCCGATGGTCCGCTCCAGATTCTAATTTCCACATTGGACTACTCGCCCTACCTGGGCCGTATCGGCATCGGCAAGATCACCTCCGGAAAGATCAACATCAACGAGATGACCTCGGTGGCAATGCGCGACGGCACCCTCAAGCCCGCCCGCATCACCAAAATCCAGCGCTTCACCACCAATCAGAAGTACTCTGTGGAAGAAGCCACCTGCGGAGACATCGTCGCCATTGCCGGCATGAACGACGTAACCGTCGGCTGCACCTATGTCTCGCCAGACAATCCGCAGCCGCTGCCGCCGATGCCCATCGACCCGCCCACCATCTCAATGAATTTCCTCCCGAACGCCTCGCCCTTCGCGGGTCAGGAAGGCAAATTCGTGACCTCGAATCACCTGCAGGAACGACTGCTCCGCGAGACGATGTCCGACGTCGCCCTGCAAGTCAAGCCGTTAGGCGTGGGCCAGGGCTTCGAGGTCTCCGGGCGTGGCGAACTCCATCTCTCCGTTCTCATCGAGCAGATGCGTCGCGAGGGCTACGAGATGGAATGCACCCGCCCGAAAGTCATCTTCCAGACTGGTCCCAATGGCGAGAAGTTGGAGCCCTACGAGGAACTCACCGTCGATGTGGACCAGAACTACATCGGACCTGTGATGGAGAAGATCGGCCTCAGAAAAGGTCGCATCCAGTCGATGGACACTGACAACGGCATGGCACGCATTGTCTATACCATTCCCACTCGTGGTCTCTTGGGCTACCGTTCCGAATTTCTCACCGACACCAAGGGCCTCGGTGTGATGAACTACATCTTCTCCGGCTATGACGCCTACGCTGGCGACATCACCTACCGCCAGCACGGCGCGATGGTTTCCATGGTTGCATGCGAAACCGTGCCCTACGCGCTCTTCAACCTCCAGGAACGTGGGCGACTCTTCTTGGGTCCAAATGTAAAAATCTACGCCGGTCAGATCATCGGCGAAAACTCCCGTGAGGGCGACATGATGGTGAACCCCGGCAAAGCCAAGAAACTCACCAATGTCCGTGCCGCCGGCTCCGACGAGAACATCATTCTCACCCCCCCGCTCCAGCTCTCGCTTGAAGACTGCATCTCGTTCATCAACGACGATGAACTCATGGAAGTCACCCCGAAATCCATCCGGCTCCGAAAAGTGACACTCAAGAAATGGGGCTGGGCCGCGCCGAATCTGGAAGAGAAGGAAAAAGGCTGAAAATACCCCAAATGAGACATTCTGGGGGTCTTTTGACATACTTTCTTCAAAAACCATTGAAAAAAAATCGAAAAAAACTTGATATTGTGAAAAAAAATCCTATAATTATGTTTGGACCCTGATGAAAAACCGGGTTGTAACCGCAAGGCAGACGGATTTCTGCTCTGCGTTTTTGCTTTTTTTCATTTAACAATAAGGCTTTCGCCTTTCAACTGAAACACCAAAACCACAAAGAAGGATACGATTCCATGAAGAAGCAAACCGTCTTCACCCTGATTGAACTTCTGGTCGTTATCGCGATCATTGCCATTCTGGCTGGTATGTTGCTGCCCGTGCTGGCAAAGGCCCGTGAGAAGGCCCGCAACATCTCCTGCGTCAACAACCTCAAGCAGCTCAATCTGGGCGTGCACATGTACACTGACCAGTTTGATGACAACCTGCCCGTCGTCAAGACTTCTTATGAGACCAAATACACCAACCTGGACACTCATGGCAACAGCTGGTACGGACTGATCAACATGTACGTGACCAACGAGAAGACCTTCGAGTGCCCGGCTGACACCGTGAAGACCAACGCCTACAAGGCCGGTCAAGGCGATGCCAAGTTCCTCCTCTCCTACGGCATGAACGGCGTCTCCAACGCCACCGCTGCGGCCAACTACGGCACCTGCGCCAACATCTCCCCGAACATGACCACCGAGAATCCCTCCGCCACTCTGATGATCGCGGACTGCGGTGCCGTCGCGGCGCTCCTCTATCCCTACTGCGGTTCCGCCATCGAGGCTGAGGGCTATCTCGCCTATCGCCATGGCGATCGCTTCAACGCCACCTACTTTGATGGCCACGCCGAGTCCGTCGACTGCATGATTGGCAAGAACCCCGACGACGACAGCTGGATTGGCGCTCCCGAGAAAATCAAGCTCGGTCTGACCAGCACCCAGTTCTAATTGACTGCTGAGCCATCCGGCTCAATAGACAAAGGGGCATCGCTTTTTAAGCGGTGCCCTTTTTTGTTTGATACGCCGTGCTGTCGCGCATCTACGCAACCCCGCAAGGGAATTGCTACAAGATGGGGCGCAGTGCTGCGGAAAAAGCCCCTGTGCGCCCGCGCTGCAAAGCGCGGGTCTTCAATACCTGCCAAGTACTGCTGGCGGGCGCCAGCAGTACAAAACGCCCCCCCGCACCTGTACGCCCTCGCTGCCAAGCGCGGGTCCTCAATACCTGCTAAGTACTGCTGGCGGGCGCCAGCAGTACAAAACGTCCCCCGCACCTGCGCGCCCGCGCTGCCAAGCGCGGGTCTTCCATTAGAAATTATATAGCACTTGAAGTTGAATCCAATGTGGATTTCTGCCATTGCGGTAATAGTTTCCGGCTTTCAGGCATGTATATTCGCCCCAGAATGACAAATGCTCATTCAAACGATAGCCAACGAAAAACGAGTTGAGCCAGCCGATGTAGGAGCCGCCGCCAGTAGAGCCTTTTAGAGCGGGGCCGTCAACGGCATTATCGTGCACGGCATAGACTGCGGCGGTACGCAGTTTCACCTCCATCTTTGCGATGGGCGAGAAAGTGAAATCCGCCTGGTAGAAATTGAGATTGCTCCAATAACTGTTCAACAGCACCGGGAAGAGATTCTCCCCCCAGAGCGGACATGCGGACCAGAGTGGCACCCATCCTTCGTTCTTGCCAGTATTCTTATGATCTCCAGAGAAATGCGTATAAGCCAAGCCGATGGAACTCTTGAGCCACTCTTCGGGCAACAGGAAGCGCAGTCTGGCATCCGCCATCTTGCCTTGGTTGGCGCGTCCATCAGGATTGCGACCAAACTGCATTGCGCCCTCCGCGCTGTATTCCAAGAAAGACATCGGTTTGCCGAAGAGTCGCCCGCCGACCGTATGGAGGGAGTAGTTCATATCCGCTGCGTAGCAGGCCTCTTTTTCATCTGGGAAATCATCATCAATGTCGTCATAGACATAGTAGAGGTCGAATTGGAAGGCATCATTGACCTGATGCGTCCAATAGGCTGCGGCCGTGAAGACATCGCCGGCGCGCAACCGGCGGTTGCGGTCGTTAATGCGCGGCCAGTGGTCTTTCCAGGTATTGTAGAGTACCAGGAGGTTCGCGTCATCCGCATCGTCCTTATAGCGTAGCCGCAGTCCGTCCCAATAACTGGTTCGTGCCTGATCGAACGGAGTGCCTTCGGAGAAAATCATCCCGTTGCCAAAGGAGAACCCCTGCCGTCCAAGCGTGGCGGAAAGCCCTTCGACACCGCCGATGTTTCGCCACTCGATGTTAGCCAAGTCAAGTATCGTCTCATCTGGGAAATCCCAAGTGGAACCGCCACGATGGATATTATTGGGGTCAAGGCGATGACTGGTGAACCATTGGCTTCGGTTGACCAGCCGCAGATTTAGCGTGAGATCCTCGCCAATGTTCAGGGCACCCCAAGCGCGTGTCCGGAAGCGGTAGTATTGGATGGCGGGTCCTTTCATCCCCCCGTCCACGTTAAGAGTGCTTCGGCTATAGCTCTCATAGCGGATACGCTCGTCCAGGCCAAGATGGAGTTTTACACCTTCGCCTAATTCAAAATCCCAGCCGGTACCAGCAAATACTCCTACGACCATCAGCAGCAACAACAGAGAAAGGCAGTGTTTCATGGAATCAAATGATTTCGTGTGGAGGTTCATATTGCGGATAATTCGCCAACTACATACAATATATGCTGAAAACCGAATTGCGAATTGCCAGTTGACATTTTACCATTCGCAGTCACAGCTGTCCAGTAAAACTACAGTCCCAAGACAAAAATCATAGGAAAACTAAGATTCCGTTTCCTTTCCTGACAACGAACTTGTAATCGTCCGAAATCGAATTACATTACTTCCGAAGGGGGTGGGGGCATGCCTCCCTTAATGTGGAACGCGCATGCGCGACCATGCAAAAAAAGTGCCGATGGCGGCTGGTTATAACCGCTCTCCTAACAACCTTGCCTTGCTTCTGCCGCGCATAGCGCAAGGCACGTTTTTTACCGGACAGCATTGGCCGCAGTAGAATTGACCGCCATTCATACTTTATATTAACAACAGGTATAGCATTACTCTTACCGTTTGACTTACATCTTTTCCAGCAATGAAGAAGCTCTACGTCATCTGCAACTCCCACATGGATCCAATTTGGGTCTGGCGACTCCGTGAAGGTCGCGCGACCTGGGCAAATACCTGTCGTGTGGCAGTCTCAATGCTCCAAGAGTATCCCTTTCTGAAATTCACCCGTTCCTCCAGTGCCTGTTACGAATGGCTGGAGCAGAATGACCCCGCGCTCTTCCGCCAGATTGCGAAACTTGTCGAGGCAGGGCGCTGGGAGGTCACGGGAGGCTGGGTCGAGCAGTCTGACACCATCATCACCCCTGCCGAGGCACTTCTCCAACAGGCCGCCCACGCCAAGGATTACTTCCGGCGCAAATTCGGCGTGGAGGTCAAGACCGCCTACAGCGTGGACGCCTTCGGTCAGAACGCCGGACTGCCTGCCATTCTGGACGCATCTGGCTTCGCCAACTACTGCTGGATGCGACCGATGAAGCACGAAAAGGAGATGCCGGACAAGTTCCGCTGGGCAATTCCGGGAACCCGACGAAGCATCCTCTCCTTTCGCATCCAGGAGGCCTACTGCACCAGCGGAAACCTTGCCTTCGATGAAAAACTCCTGCGCGAGCGCATGGAACGCCATCTCGCCATGGATGAACCGCAGAGCTTCTTCTTCGGACTGGGCGACCACGGCGGTGGCATCAACCATAAGAACCTCAAGGTCTTGCTGGAAATCGGCAAGGACATCCCGCTGGAGTTCTGCACCCTCGACGAGTATTTCGCGGTCCTTGACCGTCGCTGTGACCTCCCTACCCTTGACGGCGAATTCACCCACCACTCCCCCGGTTGCTACACCACATGCCATGACATCAAGCAGTGGATGGCCGACGCCGAGAAGCTCCTTTTCAAGGCCGAGAAGATCACCCTCCAGACCCACGACCGCAAAGGCGCATCACTCCTCCACGACGCGTGGCACGAACTCCTTTTCAATTATTTCCATGACATCTACAGCGGGACCGCACTCAAGCCCTCCTACGACCACGAGGCACGCGACCTGACGGGCTACGCCGTCTGGCAGGCCGCCAAAGTGCTGGAGGGCAACCTTCAGCGCTTCGCGGCACAAGCCGACACCCGTTTCCTCACCGAGGGCGGCGTATTGCTCTGGAACCCCCTGCCTCGTCCCGCACGTGCCGTCTGTGGCTACTTCGCCTTCCACGACCCCAACGGCGCAGGCAGCGACTTCGATGCCTTCCGTGATGCGCAAGGCAACTACCTCCCGCTCCAATGGATTCAGGGGCATGCGAACATCTTCAACCGCCACAACTCCGCATTGGTCATCGCGCCGCTAAAGGCTTCGGAGACCAAGGTCCTGGCTTACGCGCGACTACCAAAAGACCACGCACCCTTCCCGAAACTCGGCGTTAAACGCCAGAAAGCCGCGCTCCAACGCCTCTCCTTCGTCACGCTGGACGATCCATACGACACCTGGGGGCACGGCGCCACCTCGCTCGGCAAGCCATCCCGCGCCATGGTCCGCCAGCTCGGCAAGCCCGAAGTCCACCAGGACGGACCGCTGATGAGCGAACTGCGCATCCGCTATGCCTTCCGCAAATCCACCTTCGCTCTCTCGCTCTTCGCCTACAAAGGCATTGAGGCACTTCAGGTGCGCATATCGGGCGACTGGCTGGAGACGGATACCGACCTGAAGCTCGCCTTGGCGACCAAAGTGTGTAAAGGTACAATTGTCTCAGGACAGGCAGGAATGCTCCTTACCAGAAAGCCGGACAAGTGCGAACAGCCCTTCATCGACTGGTGCGCCGCCATCGATGCCAAGTCCATGAGCGGGTTCGTCGCCCCCGACCTCCACGGCTACGACTCCGTCGGCAGCGCCGAGCTGCGCCTTACACTCTTGAGACCGGTCTTCTACGCGGAGCATGTCCCCAAACCCGCGCTGGGCGACGAAGGCCGTGCCGACTACGGTCCCTTTGTCCGCGAGACCTGGCTGCTCCTTGACCAGAGCGCCGATGTGACCGCCTTCGACGCACTCGCCCGCGAGCGCCTCTGGTTCCCGGAGCACTATGAAATCACGAAAGCCGGCGACGGAACAAACTTCCGACCGGACATCTGGAGCATCACCCCCGAAAACCAAGTCGTCATTCTTGCGCAACGCCTACAACCCGATGGAGCCACGCAATTCGATCTGGCCGCCCTGGCCAATGCAAATGTGGTTCTTCGTTGCAACGGCAAACCCGTCGCCAAAGTCAGGCTCCGCCAGAACGAGATCAAATCCTTAACCCTCGGCCGGCCATGAAACAATTTACTTATCTATTTGATTTTGAGAATGTTATAGAAGCTGGTCGCAGTTGGGTGATGCACGAGTTCGCACGCCAGGGCACCAAGCACTTGGTGCTGACGGACACCCTCATCAGCACCATTATGCGCTCACCCAACCTCCAGAAGACGCTGACGGATGAGATGTCCGCCGAGGGTCTGACATTCGTGGATGCGCACTCGCCCTTTGGCACCGAGAACGACCTCTTGAACCCCTATGAGGAGAGCCGCCCGCGCATGTTGGCACGACATCGGCTCGCCATGCAGATTGCCTCGGACATGGGCGTGGACACCATCTGCATCCATGTTGGAAACCCCAACTGGTTCGATGTCAATCAGTTCCCGTTGAGCAAATCCATGGAGAACATCCGCCGGTCCCTGGACGCTTTGCTGCCCTTCGCAGAGGAACTCAAAATCACCATCTGCATCGAAAACATCTGGTTCCCCACCTCCACGGCGGAAAAATTATTGCAAATCAAAGAGCTCTTCCCCACCGAGGCACTGGGCTTCACCTACGATGCAGGACACGCCAATCTGATGGACAAGGGACGCGGCTACGACGAATGCGCCGCCCGCAAAGGCTGGATCGCCTCCGGATTCTCTGAAGTCCCCTGGGAGGACCATGCCCTCGAAAAGATGCTCCCGCACATCGTGAACTGTCATCTCCATGACAACCACGGCCAGTGGGACGAACATCGTTGCCCCGGACACGGCAATGTCGATTGGCCGCATGTCCTTGGTCTCCTGAAGCAGGCGCCGCGACTTAAGAATCTACAGTCCGAGGTCATCCCTTGCGCCCGCCACGAAGCGCTCTGCGACATCATCGCCGCCTTCCGCGGACGTTTCGCCGCCGCCGATTTCCAGACCGACGCCTAAGCACAAATGTTCAAGGATTTTCGCAACAACCTACGCCCCGGGCGACTGGTGCTGCTCATCATGGGGACCGTCCTGGTCACCTGGATGATTCTATGGCTGTGGGGCGGTCCAACTGCGTCTATCGCCAAAGACCAGGCGTTGCATCTTTCCAAGAATACGACCGCCCACACGCCAGGGCGCCAGAACCGACGCCGTCACTCCGCGACACAGACCACTGCAAAAAGCCCTGCTTCTTCGTCTGGCGGAGTGTCATCCGACGAAACAGTGAATCGGGACGCGCATATCGTTTTTCTCCGCAATTCCGAGGACTACCAGCGTCTGAGAGACTGGGCGACCGCCAACGGATTTGACCCCATCGGTGAAATCCCCCAGCTCCGTGCGCTCAAATTCTCCTTGAGCGACGAGGATTTCCATCGGCTGCTCCGAGATTCCGGCATCGAATTGGAAGAGGAATCGGATACCCTGGTTAGCATCCCTGACCGCCTCAACGACAAATATCCCGCATGGACCGGCAATCCGGGACCCGCTTTCGGAGACACCTACCGTGCTTTTTTGGGCGTGGACATCGACAACCCGGAGCGTGGACACGGCATCACCATCGCATTGCTGGACACCGCACTTTTCGACCACCCCGCTCTCAAAAACGCGAAAGTCACTTCGGTGAGCCACCAAGACTCGCAAGATGAAGCAATTGCAACTCACGGCACTGCCGTTGCCTCCATTCTCACCGGCGAAACCGGAATCTCAAACGCCGAACTCCTTGCCTATAATGTACTGGACACCGAGGCCGGCAACGGCTCAGCCTTCGACCTGGCAGCCGCCATCGTGGACGCCGTGGACCGCGGCGCAGCTCTCATCTCCATGAGCCTGGGGACCTATGATGACTCCGGCGTCCTCCATGACGCAGTCAATTATGCCCTGGCCAACAACGTGCTTCTCGTGGCGGCCGCCGGCAACAACGGCGTAGAGGATGTCTGCTACCCCGCCGCCTACGAGGGCGTGCTTGCCGTCGGCGCCATCGATGCCGACGGCAATGTCTCCGGCTTCTCCAATTACGGGGAGGGCCTGGCCTTAGTCGCCCCTGGCGTGGGACTTCAAGTCGCCGCACCCAATGACGAATATGGCTACTTCAGCGGCACCAGCGCGGCAGTCCCGTGCGTCACCGCCGTCCTGGCGAATTATCTCTCTGCGAACCCCGCCGTTACACCCGCCGAGGCATACGCACGGATACTCTTGAACTGCACGGACACCGAGGAACCCGGCTTCGACGCGATTAGCGGCTATGGAATCCTCGACGCAGAACGCCTCGCGGAACAAGATGAGCATGGAATCTATGATGCGGCCGCTGCCGGCATTACTTTGGACGATGCGACCGACACCCTCACCGTCGCCGCCCAAAACACGGGAACCGAGACCATCGGCAGGTTGGTTCTCACCACCGAAATCCATGGCGTGGAACTGGTCAATGAATTTGAGGATGTCGCTCCCGGCACCATCGTCAGTGCCCAGGGAAATCTCCCCGATGACATATGGAAAACTACGGACACTCTGACGATTCGTACCACCGTATCCACACCCGATGTCGCTGATGTCCGGCAACGCAACCAGACGCACCGCCAGACCTTTGAGGTACCTGTTCCCGCCGACCAATAGCATATTCGCCTTAGACTGACCTCACTAGTCTGGGACGCCTGGGACACGGAAAAGAGCCCGCCCCATCGCATAGACCGATGGGGCGGGCTTGTGTGCATTTCAGGAGCGATGGTTATTTGGCCTGCGTGGCCGAGTCAATCTGCCCTTGCAGATCCTTTTCCGCGGCATACAACTCCGCCAAATCCGGTGCCACTGCCACATAGAGACTCTGCCGTTCATTCTCCAGCTGGATCACTTTTTCCTCAAGGCTCGGATCAGCCGCCAAAGCGGCACGCTCCAGTTTCCGAATCTGATTCTTCTTGTAAAGCAACTTGCCACGCAACTGCTTCACCGGATCCTTCTGAGTAGTGACCACCTGCGGACGCGGCGAAGGAACAATGTCCTCCCCATTCTCCGCCGCAAAGCCGACGCCGGAAAACGCCAGCAACGCAGCCAACAACAACACACGGATTTGCTTCATACTAATTCTCCTACAGCAATTCCTGACCACAAATGACTGGGCTGATAGAGTCCAGAACGAAATAACAGCGCATCAGCAGAGCGTCCGGAGGCCAGGAGTAATCCAAAACGCCCCGCCAACGACTGTACGCCCCTTAAAGTAGCATTATAATTGCAAATTGCAAACAAAAATGACAATATTTTGAAAAATAATTTGAAAAATCTCCATTTCATGTTAAAGTATTTTGGGAACGAATTTTCATTTTGACTTTCATTTTTGCAATTCTATGGACATCGTGATTTCCCCTACTCCTCTGGACATCGTCACCCGTGATGACATTCGACTATCGGGACAATACTGGACGCCTTCCGCGGACTCCTCGCCATCACTTCCGATTGTGCTCTGCCGCACTGCGCAACCGCTTTCCCACATGGAGGCATTTGCCCGAGAACTTGTTCAACAGGGTTATCCAGTCGTATTGCAATCGGTGCGCGGGCGTGGTTCCTCCCGTGGGAGATTTCGCCCTTACTTTCAGGAATTGGAGGACGGCGAGGACACCGTTCTGGCATTGCAACGCAAGAACTTGCTAAGTAGTCGCACAGTATTGCCCGTCGGTCTGGGATATGACGGTCAATCGGCATTATCACTGTCACTCTCCGCCCCGTGCGAGTGTCTCTGCGCCCTGGCGGCTTCCGCCCCTTCGGCATCGCATTTTCATTCAGGGCTATGCACCAACGGCATACCAACAGGCTTTGCGCTCTATCGTCTGGCTCGGTGGCTTCCTAAGTACGCCTATCTCAGCCGTGCCGCCTTTTCCGCCTGGCTGGCCCAGCCGCGCTGGGGAAATGGTCTATCGCCCTTCTCTGCCTCTCCCGCCTTAGAGGAATGGGTGCTGGAACTCCGAGCCAGCCCGACCTTCAATTCTTTCTGGAAGCATCCGACGCTCTGTCCGCGCTCCTTTCTGCGAAATCTGCCCGATCTACCGACCTTCCTGGCAACTGGCACCGCCGCAACCACCTGCGCCGGCACGATGAGCCTGGCACAGCAAATCTCCGCACGCAACTCCGAACCCCTGGAACTGTGGATGGGAGACTGGGATGACGATGTGCTGGAGGACTATGCCCCTACCGCTCCCGTCACCCAGCGGCTGATTGATTGGCTTCAGAGATTTTCTCAGAAAAATGGCACGAACGCCCTCGGAGACCAAAATATCCACTATCTTATTCAGAAAGGTGATGGCCAGCCACATTGGCAAGGTTGGACCAACTGGCCCAGCCTTAACCAAGTGCCCCAGAAGTTCTACCTGACACCTGGAAGCCTTTCGCCCACACCGCCAGAAACCACCGCCACCAGCGACTACTTTGACAATCCGCTGGAATCGCCGCCCTCCGGCAACGATTGGTCCTTCACGTCATGCGAACCCCGTTTCGGGGAATTTCGGTTGCCTCTGGCGATTCGAGGCGATGTCCTTGCCTTCACCTCACCGCCTTTCAGCGCAACGACAACGCTTCTGGGCAGTCCGCGCCTCCGTCTTCGCGTCTCCTCCAATCGCGCAGACACGCAGTTCCTCGTCCGGCTGGTGCTTGTCCCTTCCACGGGAAGTGCCCACGCCATCGCTTTCGGTGCCGCTCGATTAGCGCTGCGCTATGGTCCCGAAAACCTGGTCGCCTTCTCGCCTGGGGCGGACATGCCTGCGACGCTGAATTTCTCCATGCAGCCACTGGCATGCGAACTCCCGCCCGGCAGTCGTCTGCGGCTGGAAGTGTGCACCAATGACTTTCCGCGTTTTCCACTCGCCACCAATGCATTGCCCAAAAAAGGCGTCATCGCCTATCCACGTCCAGTCCGCAATGCCATCGAATTCGACCCACGCGGTACCAACCGCCTGATTCTGCCCATCTTCAACAAGGCTCCGCCGACAACCGTCGTTCCTGACGGCACCCTTCGGAAATAAATCCTCTCACTTTTCACTTTTTTCCATTACATTTATGAGCGCAAATTTAAATAAAGTTTTGCTGGCTGGTCGTGTCAGCATCCCCCCGCAACTCAAGTCCTCCATCGGCGGAGTGACTCTCTGCAACTTCAATATCGCCATCAACCACCGTTTCCGTGCCTCTGACGGCAGTCAACGCGAGGAGACGGACTTCATGGAGATCACCACATTTGGCAAGACCGCCGACCAATGTGCCAATTACCTCAAAAAGGGCAACCCCGTCTTCCTGGAGGCACACCTCAAACAAGACACCTGGGTGGACAAAAATACCGGCCAGAACCGATCCCGTCTAACCCTCGTCGCCGACCGTGTGCATTTTCTGGGCGGCGTCCCCACCCCGGAAGCCGTTCCTATGGATCCAGAGGTCCAACAGGCTTTCCGCCAAGCGGCAGCCCCGCCGCAACGCGCGCCAGCCATCCCCCAAATGCCGTCGCCGACAAGTACCCCGTCAGCAGAAATACAGTCGATGCCAGAACAGGAATACGGCGACGTGCCATTCTAACCTCAAGGAGGTGGATTCTCCACTTCCTCCAGAATTGGTCTTACATACTATTCCCCATGTGCATGCCGCATACGACGCCATGCCTTCCAAGCACGTGGGATGCGGGCACGGAAGCTGCGCACAGTGCCACGGCCGGCCAATAGAATTCCCACCCCCAGCATCAGCCAGGAGCCGAGGTAGATCAGCGCCGCCAGCCGATAGCAGATTGGAGAATCGCAATGCACTGCCAAGAAAAGGCATAGAGCAGAACCTCCCCAGCCCACCGGGACATTCAGCGCGACCATCAGCAGCCCCAGCAATGTGTGAAACGAATAATGTTCTGTGAAAAACAACCGCTTCAGCGTATGCGAGAGAAATTCACAAAAGTTGGGACAGTGACCAATCACGAACTCCTCCCATCCGGCTCAGGCAAACGGCCAAACAGAAATCCAGTCAGCGCCGGCACCGCCGTCTCCACGCGCAGAGTGGCAGTACCAATGGTGACGGGGATGACGCCTGCGGCAAGCAAAGCCTTCTCCTCATCGTCAGCAAAGCCGCCCTCCGGCCCCACCCAGAGGCGTTGCACGCGTCGGGCGGTTTCAACTGAAAGCGGTTGATGGGGTGTCGCCTCGGCGGCCGGCGATGCCCCGAAAACTCCCGGAACGCCATCCGCCAGCACTGCCGAGAACTCCCGTGGCGAACGCACCTCCGGCAACCAGGGATTGCATGACTGCTTGAGCGCGGCAATCAGCGTCTCCTGCCAGCCATCCGCAATTCCATCGGGACGCGCCACGCCGTAACGACAAAGAATCGGCTGAATGACTGCATACCCAAGTTCCGTGGCGGCTTTGAGCACCAAATCAAAGGCCTTGCCACGCGGTGGAGCCACGCACAACTCCAGCGTTGGTTCACTCTGCTGATATAACTGCATGTCCAGAATTTGGCACATCGCCTGATGCACACGGCGCACGCCTGGTTCCGGTGGAAGTAACTTCGCGCGGGCGACTACCCCCCGCCCATTGAGCAGGAGCAGTTCGTCACCGGGCTGCATCCGCAGCACGCGGAGTGCATGCTGGCTCTCGCCCGCCGACAAAGCCACGGCAGAGTCTCCCGCAGTCAACTCTGGAATGTAGAATCGTCGCAACTGCAAAATGTTATCCGTATTTTAGACATGTCCAAAGGCAGGGGCGTATTCGCCAGTGGCAGCGGAGCCATCTGGCACCAGCGCATCGTCAAAATGAATCCGCACATTCTGGGCGTCCTGTCGTTTCTGGAGTTCCTGCACCTCTATTGAATCGAAACCCCGCCCAGTGTCCAGCGCCAGACACGCGGCGTTTCCGATGGCCTGTCCGGTGAGAATCGCCGGCGGAATCACCCGCAGGACATCCCATCCGTAGCCAGTGCCCGCTGCGCACCGTCCGGCGGTCGCGATGTTGTCGTAGCCCTTTTGGAACAATGTGCGATAGGGCACCTCATAGAGGAAATCCCGACGGTCGAAATCACAGATGGCGGCGACCGAGTCGTCGAAATGCCGATAGGCATCTTCTGCTTTCAGGACATACTCGCCCGCGATACGGCAACTGGTACGCGACTGCGGCATCAGAGGAATCAAGAGTTCGTAGGTATTGGCTGGCACCTGCTCGTATTTTCGAAGCAAGCACTTCTGGTTGCGCAGAAGATACGCGGTCGTCTCGTCAGTGGAGGTCCCGTGCCACAGCGGGATTTCTTCCGGCTGTTGGTGTCCATAGAGGTCGGCCGGACCACCGAAACTCAACTCGAAGGCACGCCCAATATCTCCGCTTTCCGCCGCCTGGCGGCAGGACTCCAGGGTGATCGCCTTCGCCATGTAGGTCTCGAAATTCTCGCCGACGACCACTTGCATCCCCGCGCGACGCATCAGGTCGCCGTCGCCAGTCACATCAATGAACATCTTGCCGCGGATGAACTCGCGACCGGATTTTCCCTCGACGATCACGCCGCGGCAGTGCCGCCCGTCCATCACCGGCGTGGAGACAATGGTGTCCAGCAGGAGATCCACGCCGGAGTCCTCCAGAAACTTAAGCATCGCCATCCCGAAGCAGACCGGCGAATAGCGCACGCAGTAGCGGACCGCCGTTGGCTCGGCCGGCTGCCCGTTCGCCCACTCCTTGGGCACCTGCGCCCAGCCGTATTTTCGGGAGAGTTGCGCCAGTTCCTCGCAGAGTCCGAAGATAATCTGCGTGCCTCGCCCGTTGCACATCGGCACAAAGAGGTTCACCTGCCCCAGCGTACCCAGCCCACCAAGGAGGTTGCTCTTTTCAATCAGGAGCGCCCGTTTGCCTGAGCGAGCAGCCGTCAGCGCGGCTGCCACGCCGGCCACGCCGCCGCCCGCCACAACAATATCGTAACTGTTCGCACGCACGGGAATCTGTTCGCGATAATCTAAAGTTTCCATGACGACTATTCTTGCAGGACTATGAAAATACCTCGGAACTCTTACTCCTCCGACTCCAGCAGGAAGGGCGTGACGGCAAAGAAATTCACGCCGAGGTTCTCGCCTGGCTGCGCAAGCGCATTGTCCAGCGTGATGGCGACCTCTGGGGCAGTGGCGATGAAGACGATGTGATGAAGATTCGGACGAACGCAGTCGTTGTTCTGCGCATAGCGACCCGTTTGACGACGGTCGATATGATGCCAAGAAAGGTCGTCGCGGACCACGGCGCCATCGCCAAGCGTGGCACGGATACCGATGTCTTTGCCATTTACCCGCTTGGCGTGAGCATCATCGGCGTCGAAGGCAATGAACTGGAGCAAGTAGGCACGGCCGGGTTCCAGCCCCGTGGCGGTCTGGGTCAAGGTGCTGGTTTCCTCACTGGTCTTGTGGAAGACCGCGAAGGTGTCGCCGATGCCGCCGTTGCCACCCCAGCGGTTCTGTGAAGTCGCGGCCAGGCCGGGGCAGGAATCCAGCGTGACATCGCCCTGTGCCTTCCAGCCGTCAAAGTTCCTCCGGAAGTCTCCATTGATCACATGTCCAGGGAGATAACTGAAACCGTATTCATCGGAGAGCATCGTGGTCTTGCCCTCGACGCAGTAATGACGCAGAAGCATGTATGCCCAGCGGTGCAGTTCGTGGTCGGCGTAGTAACTTCCCCAGTAGCCGATGCAGCCCAGTCCCGCAAACTCCGGATTGTTGGCAATCAAGTTGAGCTGCATGTCCAGGTAGTACTTGTAGTCCACTTCGGGATGGTGGTGCAAGGAGAGGATGGGCAGTTGGTTGAAGTCGCCAAAGATGACACCGGTGGAGCCGATGACGCCTGGGAGGGTCTGCCGGAACTTCCGCACCGTGTCGGTCACATAGTCGTCCAGATACTCCCGTGCTGCCTGCTCGGTAGCCTTGGTACGGCAGTATGCCTCGATAAGCAGCTTGCCCTGGCCATGCGATGCATCCACGCAGGCGGCCATGAAATCATGGTCCACGCCGGGAGTGTTGGGCTTCCCGACAATCCAGGTGTAGATGAGACGTGCCGCCGTCCGCAGATCGTTGCCTTCTGGAGATGGCTTCCCGACAATCCAGGTGTAGATGAGACGGTCGTTGGGATTCTGGTAGGCGCGGACGCCCTGAGTGAAATTGACCAGGGAACCGGGCTGGTTGAAGAACTGCTCGTCGCAGGTCACGCCGTCATACTGCGGCGCGTTCATGCCGGGACTCCCGCTGAGCAGTTCAGGCATCGTCTCCGGAGTGGCCGGACGCGTGCAGTTGAGGTTGCCCAGCCAGCGGTATCCCTGTGCGCGGAACCACTCGCGGTACTCTGGCGGAATGTTCCCACCATTCTGCGTGGTGATGGCCGGAAGGCCATACCGTTGCTGGAAAGCCCAGTCATAGGGGGGATTCTCCGTGACCAAACTGTTGGTACATGGGCAATAGTTAAACACCTCGGCAATTGAGCGAACCACCAGATGCGCACCGGCGGATGCGTCACCACTGACCGTGAGCGTGTGGTCGCCAGCGGGAATGTTCCGGAAGGTCTCGTGGCGAGGCGTCTCTTGGGTGACGACTTGTCCGGACTTGTCCAGAATTGCCACGAATTGCCCTGAATTGTCTGTTTCGATTGCAATAAACACCCAGCCGTCTCTCGGTGTGTTGAAATGCAATGTCTGACCATCGGTTTCCACCGTGGCATTCAGGACTTCAGTGACCAAGTTGTTGAGGCGGCGGTGGCCGACCGTGGAAAGCGATGGCGGCTGGATAACCGTAAACTCTTGGGAACTAGAAAAGAGTTCCTCGCCGGTAGCACGATTGCGAATGGTTACCGTGAGAACACCCTCCCGCGCACCAGAGGGCAGCGAGACGGTGGTCAGTCCACGCTGAAGAGGTTCCGCCATGGTCCCAGCGGCGTCCGAGGCAGATAACGTCAACTCCAAATCTGTCAGGTCGAGCTGGTCTGAGGCGAAGAGCCGGAAGGCAAGCTGCGGATTGTCGGCAGGAATCTGGTGTGGGCGTGGCTCCCAGGGAACCAGCAGTGGTTTGCTGAGAATCCGTCGGAGAGGTGAGGAGCTGGAATCCTCCTGCGCCCGCTGGCTGACGGCGGTGACCTGGAAGTCTGCCACATCCAGTTCTCCAGTAAAACGGCAGGCATAGATAGCGCTGAAGTAGGACCCGTCAGGAGAGTCCACCATCGTATAGTCGCTCTCCACGAATGTCCAGTCCTGCGTGCCTTGGAACTTCGTGGGACCGACTGCTTTGGTCCAGCCTTGGTTGCCGACGATGGCACCGGCATTGGGCGAGGCAAAGTCCCGAGTTCGCACCCATGCAGAGATGTGGTAGAGTTCCCCAGGAACCACGAACAGACCATACTGGCGCAACACCGTCTCGCCGACGGTGGGCGTGTCGCCAAAATTCACGAAACTCACATACGGTCGATCCTCCGGGCCGCCATTGGCATAGTATGTCAGATACTGCCCCTCGCCTTCCACACCCCAGTATTCCGGTGGCGTGTCCGTACGGTCGCTTTTCAGCTTGCCATTGAGAAGGAGATTCTCGCCCGGCTGAACGGCCGCCAGCAACGACATGACAAAAATGGGCAGAATTGCACAGGCTTGTCGGATAATCATTTTCGTCAGGGGATTAATAATGGTCGAAAAAGGTTTTGTATGGAGGCAATTGCAAAACTACCGTCCAACCGCAAAAGCGCCGCCAGCGAGAGGACTTCCACGCAGAACTTGAGCGATGAGGCCATCGAATGGCGTAGCGGAGGCGGGCGGGGCAATTGCCTCTAATGTATTGCGCTTTTGGCTATGTGGCGAAGTCTGCAGGGAAATTTCTCGCAAAAATGGAGCACACAGACCGACCGTTTGGTTTCAACAGGGTGCCCTCTCGGAGAACCCACAAAAATAAAGGGCTAAGCCTTTGGAAAGCTTAACCCTATAACTTAGAATACCTAACTGGGAACTGCAATTAGTTTCTGCAAGGCCACCAGGTGCCATCGCCACTCTGGACGGGGCGGAGGTATTTGCAGAAATCATAATTTGCGATCTCCGCATTGCTGAAGGAGACCACACTGCCATCGAAGGTGACCCCATTGCACTTGCCGGCGTGGCGGTCCTGAAGGGCATAATACGAATCTTCGTTATGCGAACGGAAGGTCGGGCGAAGGGCTTGCGCCGCCCAGGTACAGTCCCAAGTCACCGACTTGGAGGGCACCTCCGGACCATCTCCGAAGATGACCGGGCGCTCGCCGCAGTTGAAATAGCTGGAAATGGTCGCGTGAGTACGCGGTTTCTGCGAAGAATGGTCGTATGACCAGCCATAGATGTCGTAAACGTGCGCATAGGAGGTGCGGGTGGCATTGGTCCAGCCAGGATTTGCACCGTAGTCCATCGGTGGCTGGCGATGGTCGGACGGGCACTTGAACATCTTCCAGGCGAGGTTCTCTTTCCGGATGAAGTATTCCGCGACATAGTAGTCCCATCCGGTCGGTCCGTCTTGACGGATGTGGGTAGCTGGGAAGTAGTCATCGTTTTCGTCCACGTATATCAGCGAGAAGAGACCGATATTCTTGAGGTTGCTTATGCAGGAGACGCTCCGCGCCTTCTCGCGTGCCTTGGACAAGGCAGGCAGGAGCATGGAGGCCAGAATCGCGATGATCGCAATGACAACGAGGAGTTCAATCAGGGTGAAGGACTTTTTCATGGGGAGTGCTAAAGTTAAAGGTTAAGAAAAGCGTTTTATATGTATTTATTATAGGGAAAAAAAACGGAAAAGCAAGAGATTTCCCTAAATTATGTATAAATAAGCCCTTTTCAGTTCATCCATCTCTGCTAGCCATGCCAGCAGTGAAAAACGCCCTGCCTACGCACGAAACCCGAAATTCGCTCTATAGTACGCATAAAATGCGAAAACTTCTCAAAATCATGCAGTAACCCCATGAAACGATTTTTCGTCCTCACGATGCTCCTGGCGAGTCTCCTCGCCTTGCGCACCACCGCCGAAACACTGCCACTGAAGGAGGGATGGAGTCATCTCGCACACTCCGTCGTCGAACCAACCGGCGGGCGTGATGGGCACGAGTGCCTCCATGTTCACGCTGAACTCCCTTCTTGCACGATGCAGGACTGGGAGGGCGATGCCTACAGCAAGCATTCCTCCAGCGCCTTCCTGCCCATTACGCCAGGGCAGCCATATTTCCTCGCCGTCTGGGCAAAGGGCGCGGCGGACTTCTGGCTGCATGTGTGGACCTACGAGGAGAAAGATCTGTCCACATTCGTCCTCAGCACCTCCGCTGCGGACTACTCGGACCGCTTTGCCATTCTCGAGGACGGCGAATGGCATTTTTGCGTCTCTCCGCTGCTCACTTTTCCAGAGAACGCCCATTACGCCAAAGTGGTGCTGGAGGTAATCAGCAACCTTCCCGGAACTCCCTACCTCGACCTGCGTCTCTCGGATGTGGTCTTCACTGAGTCCGCTGCACACCCCGACCCTCGCATGACAGTGGTGAAACCCATCACTGACCGTTTGCTCACACCGAAGGCAGAAGTACTTCCCGCCCAACCAGCAGACGTACTTTCCTTCCGGCTTGCTCGTGGCGAGACCTCCGCCGCGAGTTTCGTGGTGGAAGGCGCGCCGACCGCCCCATTGGAGACGCTGCTACCCAAGGCATCTGCGCTGGAATCGGAAAACAGCGGTCTCATTCCCGCCGATTCGCTGGTCATCCGCCATGTGGCAACCTGGTACACCGGTGTGCCGTCCATCACCATCAAACAACCCGGTTTCCGTACCCTTACCCCAGAGCTGCTGCTCAACGACCCAACGCTGGTAAAGGCCTGCTCCGCCGACCGCGGGAACTACGTTCGACTCGACTTCCCGGAACGCTCTTACTACTCCTACATTTCCGCCGAACTGGATGAACAATACGGTCTGCCCAAAAAAGAATATTTCCACCTCGACATCAAGGAGTTCCCGGTACGGGACAGTGTGGAACTCCAGCCCGTTCGCCTCAGTCCAGGCGAACGTCGGCAGTTCTGGGCGACATTCCACGTGCCGGAAGACGCGCTACCCGGAACCTACCGCGGAACTATCGCGCTTACGAATGAGGGCAAGACATGTATGGAATTGCCCGTCACCGTTGAGGTCCTCCCGTTCGACCTGCTTCCCCCTGAGAACTACATCTCATCCATCTACTACAAGGGATATCTCGGCCCCAACGGCGCCATCGGTGCGGGAAACTACCCCGACAGCAAGACCCCCGAGCAATACCTCGCCGAAATGCGCAATCTCAAGGCCCATGGCGTGGACAACCCGCCAATCTTCCTATGGTGGCGCAGCGAAGACATCCACTACCTCGATGAATGCCTCACTCTGCGCGAACTCGCTGGAATGGACAACCACACTCTCTTCCTGTGGGGCAGTAACACCGGCGACTCCGAACGACCGGAAGATTTGGTACAGCTGCGTGAATCCGTGGAAAAGGCCATCGCCATCGCACATGAACACGGTGCTGAGGAAATCTACTTCTACGGCATCGACGAGGCGCGGCCGGAGGTCTTGGCAAGAGAACAGGCAGCCTGGCAGGTCGTCCACGACGCTGGCGGCAAGATTTATGTCGCGGTGATGGACCTCTCCGACAGCCTGGACACCTCGCTTGACCTGGCCGTGGTCGCCGGCGAGCGCTTCACCCCCGACGAGTTCGCCCGCGCCAAGGCGAAAGGCATGAAGCTCCTCAGCTACGGCCACCCACAGGGCGGTTGCGTGACACCGGAGACCTATCGCCGAAACTACGGGCTGCTCCTCTGGCAATGGGGCTTCGACGGCGCGATGACCCACGCATACCAATGCGGATACGGCTTCATCTGGAATGACTTCGATGGACTCTACCGCGACGAGAACATGACCTACCCCACCGCTGACGGCGTCATCGACACCATCCAGTGGGAGGGCTACCGCGAGAGCGTGAACGACCTGCGCTATCTGGCTACCCTCCAGCAAGCCATCCGCCAGGCGCCGAATACGCCCGCCGCCATCCAAGCTGCCGCCTTCCTTGCCGACCTGAAAACCGCCGACCTCGCCACCCGCGACCTGGATGAAATCCGTTCCGAGATGATTGACTTCATTCTCGCATTGCACGCACAACGCTAGTCATGTCTTCCCGCGCCCCCCTCCACTTCCAACCCTGTGACTATGCGTGCTTCCTGATTTACACCACCTATGCATGGTGCGCATTCTGCATCCCGAATGTCCTGGGGCCGCTGACGGAAGAACTTCATTTCGCCATCGCTGAAGGCAATGCCGCGCTGGCCGGAACCCTCGCTCTCTGGCGGGGCTGCTTCGTACTGCTGTCCATGATGGCATGTGGCTTCATCGCAGGACGATGGGGAAAGCGCCACTCGCTGGCCATAGCCACAGTGCTGGTCGGCGGAGGAATCCTCTTTGGCGCCACCGCGAATTGTTATACGACACTGGTCGCCGCAATCGTCGTCTCGTCAATCGGCCAAGGCTTTTTCGAGGGACTTCTCACGCCGCTGGTGAATGAAAACCACCGTGCCGAGCAGGACGCCGCACGCTATGTGAACATCACCCACTCCTTCTGGGCAGTGGGTTCCATCAGCATCATGCTCCTGGCGGGTTTCCTGCTACAGCATGGCGTGTCGTGGCGAATCGTCTTGTCGCTCGTGGGCTTTGCCACGATCTTTCCCGGAGCCTTCTTCTTTCGGCAACGCCGTCAGGACCAGTTGTTCCAAAGCGAGGTTCGGAATTTCCATCAAACCTGGGAACAAGTTCGCAAGGCATTGGGCAGGATGCGGTTCTGGCTCTTTCTTGCCGCCATGCCTCTGGCCAGTGGAGTCGAACACAGCCTGCTTTTCTGGATGCCAACCTACCTCCAGACACGATGGATCGTCGGCCCCGCCGCCGCCGGAGTCGGCACCGCACTCTTCGCCGCCGGAATGTTCGTCGGAAGGTTCCTCGCCGGACTCCTGGGACACCAAAACTCAACCGGAAAAATCCTGGCCTGCTGTGCAACCACTCTTCTCGCGGCCAGCTTGGTCGCATTGAACGCCACATCGCTCTGGCTGTTCATGGCAACGCTCTTCTTATTGGGAGTCGCCACCGGACCACTCTGGCCTGGACTTCAGAACCACTGCGTCAATCGCCTCCAGGCCCTCGACCAGACGACGATGTTGATTCTGCTGCCGACCGCCGGAGCCGCCGGTTTCGGAGTCTTCCCATGGTTGCTTGGCTTCCTCACTGACAAATTCGGGAACACCGGCAGCTTCTACCTCCTACCCACTTGTGCCATCGCACTTTTGTTCTTACTTGGCATCGACTGGACAATTCATGACAAAACTTGACACCATTGTATTCGACCAACTTCCTGTCCACGACACCTGCTGGAGCCTGATTTCCGGCGTGGACGGATGCCTCTACGCCGGAGTCTGCGGAGAGATGACAGGGGGACTCTCCGCCTACATCGCTTCCTACAACCCCGCACAAGACCATGTGGATTACCTCGTCGAGATGGCAACCGCTCTCGACATTCCTCCCGACAACGGCCAGGCTACCCACTCAAAAGTCCACTACAGTCTGCTTCAGGACGACGATGGCACGCTCTATGCCGCCACACACTGCACCGGCGCACCGCTAGGGGACACCCTCTGGCGCCCCTGGAACTGCTGGAACCACCCGCAGAAGCAATTCAGCGGCTCCGGGCTGGTCTGTTTCAATCCCGACGGCTCTATCAACTATCACCAGCTTCTGCTTCACAAAGAGGGTTCGCGGTGCCTGGCACTCGCCCGCAAACGCCGTCTCATCTACGGAATTTCGTATCCGCGCAACCACTTCTTCGTCTTCGACCTGTCCACCCGTCAGACCCGCGACATCGGTCGCATCGGAAATCTCAATCCGCAATGTGTCTTCACCGACCAAGCTGAAAACGCCTTCACCGCAGATGACTACGGGCATATCCTCCAGTATGACCCCGACCGTGACCAACTCTTCGACACAGGAGAGCAAATCCCCCACGCCTCCTTCCGCGACGGCTATCACAACACCTTCTACGATGTCTGCCCCGAACCCTCCGGTGAAGCCGTCTGGGGAGTGACCTGGACCTGGGGTTCCCGCCTCGTGCGCTTCGACTTCAAGACACGCAAACTCCAAGACTTCGGCAAGGCGATCGGTGAGGAGTCTTCCGAGTGGAGCCACATCATCCACGAGCATGTGGGAGGGATGGTCTTTGGCGCTGATGAGAAGCTCTACTTCGTGGCGAACCTTCCTACAAATGACGGCTCACGACCACATCTGGTGCAATTCGACCCCACAACCGAACAACGCACCATTCTCACATCACTCAAAATCGACGACGCCTGGGTGGATCACATCGCCCGCGGTGCCATGGGAAATGACCGCAAGCTCTACTTTGCCGAAGCCGGAAATACGCCCACCAAACTCATACGCGCCGATTTGGGACACGACACTCTCCCCCTGCCAGCTGCCCGCCGAACCTGGGGGTAATTCGTAATTCGTAATGCGTAATTCGTAATGCGTAATGCGTAATGCGTAATGGTAATGCGAATTTTGGTCAGGCCTCTCTCACCTCTCTCCTCTCACCT
>JAFZWH010000135.1 GCA_017617415.1 Victivallales bacterium
CGGCGGCCTTGCGCAGCGGCTCCACGACGCGGGGTTCGAGCACGGCGGCGATGCGCCTCTGCGCCTCGGACGATTTTCCGAAGCGGGACTTCAGAAGCAGCCAGAAGAGGCGGCCCCGTCTGGCGCACAGCTGGGAGACGGCGTCGCGGACGCCCGCGCGGGCCTCGTCGATATACGGCTGGGCGCGTTCGTCCAGCAGGGACATCGTGATGCGGGGCCTGGGCGTTCGGAACAGGCGCCGTCGGCAGGAGCCGATGCCCGCCAGCAGAACGGCGAGGCACAGGCACGCCGGGACGGCGGCTTTCTTGATGTTTTTGGGCAGTTTCATGGGTTGGGGACTCCGGGGTTGATAGTTGGGACTGCTGGAGGACGCACTTCGTCCTCTCAGGATATTATGCCCGAAAACAGCCCGGATTTTAAGCAAAAAACAGCTATTTCACCCCAAATGACCGCCTTTGCTCACCCTTTGGCTTATATTATTCTATCCTCAGGGTGGCAGATCCCTCCTTAAACGGAGTAGGTTACGGGTGAGAACAAGCGTTCACCCTTTGCTCACCCTTTGGACTCGCAGAGCGTTTCGATTAAGTAGGAAAGTTTCGGAAAGAATCGGCAAGAAATATCTTGGCATGGCGGCATGAAAAAACTCCCGGCAATCCATTGGACCAACGGGAGTTATAAGATGGAGCCAGAAGTCGGAATCGAACCGACGACCGCCTGATTACAAGTCAAGTGCTCTACCGACTGAGCTATTCTGGCAAAATGTATTTTGATATAATATAAAGCCAAATTTCGATTTTGGTTCTATAGTAAGACGATATTCCGACTAGATGCCCTTCAACACATCATACGATGATTAGAAAACTCCTCACGCTACTGATGATGACCGAATTGATGCTTCCATGCATTGCCGATACAGAGACGGATGTACTCTACGATGGGGCATCCCCCGTACTCTGGGAGACGGTTCAGGGCTATGAATGGAATGAGAAGTACTGCGCCTACAACCGCATCGGCTATGACCGCGAGGCACAGGCGGTCACTTGGGAGTTTTGCCGCAAGGACGGCCCGGAGAAACAGAACCTGACTCTCTCCTATACGCCCATCGAATTCGAGCCATCTGACAAATATGTGCTGGAGATGCGGAATCTGGGCGAGGTGCCCGTGCGTCTGGAATTCGACTTGCTCCACTACGGCGAGAAAGGCGCCTGCTACAACTACTCGGAGTGCTGGAAGTGTCCCCGCAACGGTATCGTGCCCAACGACGGCGAATGGCACCGCGTGGAGTTCGTCTGGAAAGGCGACTGGCTGGGCAATCCGGAAGTCGTGATGCCCATCACGCGCCTGGACATCTATGCGCTACTGGTTCCGCTGAATACCCCGATGCATCTGCAGATTCGTCGCATCGAGGCAGTGGACGAGCGGCCGCCGCAAGGCACGCTCGCCGAGGGCCTACGCCTCCCAGAGAAGTTAGTCGCTGGCGAGGAGTTCGACACTTCGGAGTTCATGGTGAATTTCGCGCCAGAGGGACGGATGCCCATCGACCCGCGAGTCTGGCTGGAGTTCGTGCCCAGGAACCCCGCCGCGCTGCCCGGCGAGCAGTTCCCTGTGCGCTGCGAATTGTCGGACCGTGAAGCACAGGAGCTGCGCTGGACGATTCCCGCGCAGAAGGTGCGGCTGCCCAAATACATTTACTCCGGGGAGTACAATCTCCTGCTACGTTGCGGGGAATACACGGTGCCGAACCTCTGCCACACGGTGGAAATCGCAGGTCTGGATGCGGCGCCCCCGCTCACTTTGGCGCAAGTGCTTCCGTTCCAAGGCGCACCGACCATCCATCTGGACGGGAAGCCGGTGCCGGGTGTGATGAAGGCGACCTTCACCCATGGTCCGAAATCCATCGCCGCCTTCGCCCAGGCGAATGTGGACCTCTTCAGTTTTGACGCCACGCCCACGGAGAACACCACCGTGCTCCACTGCCTCGCCTGCGAGACCGCCGAGGGCGTCTTCCACTACGAGGAGTTCGACGAACGCGTGATGATGGTGCTTCGTGAGCATCCCGAGGCTTACATCATGCCACGGCTCTTCCTGAATGCGCCACTTTGGTGGCTGCTCGACCACCCCGAGGCGTGCGTGGTCGCGGAGGATGCGGAGGGCAACCGCAGCCGCTTCGACTACCTGCGAAGTCGTCCCGTGCCCAGCTGGGCCTCCGAGGCCTGGCGGGAATACACCAGCGACCGCATCAAACGGCTCATCGAGCATGTCCGCAAGGCGCCCTACGCCTCGCGCGTGATCGGCTTCGAGCTCTCCTGCGGAACCACCCAGGAGTGGATGGGCTGGGGTTCCAATGAGAATGCCTGGACGGGCTTCTGCCCCGCCAACCGCGATGGCTTCCGAAAGTGGCTCGCCCGAAAGTACGAAAATGATGCCGCACTCCAAGCGGCTTGGAAGGATTCGTCAGTCACGCTGGCGACGGTGGAGTTGCCCACCCGCGCCGAACGCGAGGCACGCCCAAAAGATTCGCCGGACTTGCGCCGAATGGATGTGAGCGCCGACCTCAAATGCGTGGACTACGATGCATATTTCTCCGAGACGACCGCCGAGGCCATCGCGATGCTCTGCCATGCGGTCAAGGAAGGCTCGGACGGGCGGATGCTCGCGGGGGCATTCTACGGCTACGTCTTCGAACTCTGCGGCAGCCAGCGGCTGCTCAACTCTGGACACTGCGCCACGACGGACCTGCTAGACAACCCGGACGTGGATTTCCTCTGCGCGCCCATCAGTTACTGCTACCGCGAAATCGGTGGCAAGGGCACCCCGATGCAGATGAACGCGACTGGCTCGCTGAAACTGCATGACAAGCTGTGGTTCGTGGAAGTGGACATGCGCACCTCGGAAACGGATTGTCCCCCGGGCTACGCGGGCAAGGCCCCCGACTTGGCGGGCGACCTGCTCCAGCAGGACAAACAGGCCGCCTTCACGCTCTGCAATGGCTTGGCCCAGTGGTGGTTTGATGTCGGATACATCTCCTACGAGAATCCCACGCTGATGGCCCACATCGGCGAATTGGCCTCCACCATTAAGGAACTCACGATGCAATGCGACCGCATCACCGCCGCCCAGATCGCCGTGGTGGTGGACGACAAGAGCCTCCCGTGGGCGCGGATGCCCAGCGACTGGCCGCTGGAGAACATCACCTACCTCGTGCCCGAACTGGAACGCCTGGGCGCTTCCGTGCAGTATTATTACGCCTCCGACCTGGACAAGTTGCCCGAGACTACGCGCGTCATCCTCCTGACGACCTCGCTGGCCCCCTCCCCCGCCCAGGTCGCCGCGCTGAAACGCTGGCAGACGGACGGACGGGTGATTTTCTTCTTCCATGCTCCAGGGATGATTCCTTTCCAAGAGGGCCTCACTCCCGAGGAGTCGATGCGAGAGTTCACAGGATTGAATCTCACCCTGGCAGAGGAAGCCAAACCAGCACCCGTGAAGGTCACCAACCCAGATGGCGACTGGTTGCCTGTGTCCATGCTCGGAGCAGAACTGCGCAAGACCTACTGGGGCACGCGGGGCAAGCCGTTGCGTCCCGCACCAGTCGTGGTGCCAGATGCGCAGACGACGGTTCTCGCGCAGTTCGACGGCGGATTACCCGCCATTGCAGTCAAGGAGTTCGGCGACTGGACAGCCATCCACCTGGCAACCGCATACGTCCCACGTGAGTTGTTCCTGTCGGCGATGCGCAAGGCGGGCGTCCACCGCTATATTGAGACCGCCGACCAGGTATGGGCGGCGCATGACCTTTTGGGCATCTGCGTGCAGGAGGCCGGCGAACGCGCCATCCGACTTCCCGTACCCGCCTCTTCACTGCATGACGCATACACCGGCGAGGACTTCACGCCAGATGACGGCGGCGTCTTCCATGTGGACTTCGCCGCGCTCTCCACCCGGTTGTTCGTAATCCGAAAGTAGGCGAGCACGCGACTTTGAGACTTTAACCTCTAACCTCTATCCTCTAACCTTTAACCTTTTATGGAATTCAGCATTAGCGCACAGCCACCATGCTTCGAGGCCATCGCGGCCGCAGGCTTCAAATACGTCGATCCGTTTTTCAGCAGCGGTTTCTCGCAATACAACTCCGAGGAGGAGTTCCAGGCTTTGGGCGACCTGCTCAAGCGCACCGGCCTGACGGTCTGGGGTTCGGCGGGGCTCTTCCCGAAGACGCTGCATCTCGTAGGACCGGAGGCTCGTTTGGAGGAGGCCGTGGAGTTCATCCGAGTGGGAACGAAGCGCGCCGCCGCCTACGGCACGAAGGTCGTGGTCTTCGGCTCAGGAGACGCACGGCGCATCCCAGCGGACTTCGACCCACGCGAGGCATACGCCCAGCTGGTCGCGTTGGGCAAGGCGATTGCGCCGATTGCCGAAGAAAATGGCGTGAAGATTGCGGTCGAGAACCTCAACTGCAATGAGACCAACACCTTCACCAGCCTCGCCAGCACTTTGAAATATGTGGAGGATGTCGGTCATCCGGCCTTCCAACTGCTCATCGACATCTTCCATTTCCAGCGAAGCGACCGCGACCTGCTTGGCCTCGCGAATGCCGCGCCGCATTTCATCCACGCGCACATCGCCACTTACGAAAACCGCCGTTTCCCTGGCCTGGAGGAGTGCGACTTCTCTGCGAATCTCCATGAACTCAAACGCCTCGGCTATGAGGGCGCCATCACCATCGAGGCCAAAGGCGACTGGACGCCCGAATGCCTCCGCCATTCGCTGGAGACCCTCCGCGACGCCTGGGAAAAGGCGTAGATGGCTCCTGACGTCCGTCGTCTGGCGTCCGACGTCCCGCCCTGACTGGCGGGACCTGAGTCCCGAGCCCTGAAGACCTGACGTCCGTCGTCTGGCGTCCGACGTCCCGCCCTGACTGGCGGGACCTTGAGTCCCGAGCCCTGAAGACCTGACGTCCGTCGTCTGGTGTCCGACGTCCCGACCTGACTGGCGGGACCTGAGTCCCGAGACCTGAGTCCTGAATTTTAACCTTTAACCTTTTACCTTTAAACTCTTCTAACCTCTAACCTCTAACCTCTAACCTTTTTTATGCCTCTTCCCCGCCCTGAATATCCGCGTCCGCAGTTTGTGCGGAATGAATGGCTCAACCTGAATGGTACCTGGACCATCGAATTCGACCCAGGCAAGAGCGGCGAGGCGCGAAAACTCCACGAAAGTCATGGGTTCGCGCAGAAGATTATTGTGCCCTTCTGCCCAGAGAGCCATCTCTCCGGCGTGGCACATACGGACTTCATCGAGCGGATGTACTACCACCGAGTCATCACGGTGCCGAAGGCGTGGTCCGGCAAGCGTATCCTGCTGCATTTCGGAGCCGTGGACTACGACTGCAAGGTCTTTGTGGACGGCAAATTCATCGGTCGCCACGTGGGTTCCAGTGACTCTTTCTGCTTCGACATCACCCCCTTGGCAAAGCCTGGGAAACGTCAGCACGTGGTCGTAGAGGTCGCCGATGAACTTCGCAGCAACGTCCAGCCTGGCGGCAAGCAGAGCATGCGCTATGAGTCCTTTGGTTGCTCCTACACCCGCACCACTGGCATCTGGCAGACCGTCTGGCTGGAAGCGGCCAATCTCCGTGCTATCGAATACATCCAGATTCGACCAGATTTGGACGGAAAGCAATTCGTCTTCCTTCCAGAGTATCATGCGGTGGAAGCAGGCGACAACCTCACCATCACCGCCTACTCGCAAGATGGCCGCAGGGTCATGGGACAGGCGACGGCAGCTGCCGCAAACGGTGTGCCGCTGGTAGTCTCGCTCAAAAGGGCGATGGTCTGGGAGCCAGGCAGCCCTTATCTCTATCAACTGCGCTATGAACTGCGGGACTCCAAGGGGATTCTGCTGGACGAGGTGTATTCCTACGCGGGATTGCGGAAGGTCTCCATTGTCGGCGACCAATTCCTCTTGAACAACAAACCCATCTTCCAGCGACTGGTCCTCGACCAGGGCTTCTACCCCGAGGGCATCTGGACTGCGCCCTCCGATGATGCGCTCAAGCACGACATCGAACTCTCGATGGCGGCTGGCTTCAATGGTGCGCGGCTGCACCAGAAGGCCTTCGAGCCGCGCTTCCACTACTGGGCGGACCAGTTGGGCTACCTGACCTGGGCGGAGTCCCCCTCCTGGGGTCTGGCCTGTTGCGACCCTTACAAATTCACCACCGAGCAAGTCTGGCACGCCGCCGCGAATTTCAACGCGGAGTGGACCAACCTCGTGCGACGCGACTTCAACTCGCCCTCCGTCATCGCCTGGACGCCCTTCAACGAGACTGGCTCCACCGAAGAGGCCATCCATCTCCTGCGGCTTATCCAGGAACGCATCTACGACCTCACCAAGACCCTCGACCCCACGCGTCCCTGCAACGAGACCAGTGGCTACGTCCACGCCAAGACCGACCTCTGGACTGTCCACGCCTACTGCAAGAGCGCTGACGAACTGCACGACACGCTGGTGCCCGCAGATGGCAAGCCCGTGCAGGCCTACGCCAGCGAGTTCACAACTCAGACGCTTCAGTCCAATCAGCCCGTGATGATGCGACCGCTGGAGACTGGCTATACTGGCCAGCCCTACATCCCAGACGAGATTGGCGGCTTCAAATATCTCCCGCCCAAGGAGAAAGCTTTCAACCAGCAGTCCTGGGGATACTACGGGATGAATCTCCAGGACGTCAAGGAGTGGCTCCGGCTCATGGCCGAACAGATTCGACTGCTGGAGTCCCTCCCGCAAGTCGCAGGCTTCTGCTACACCCAGCTCACCGATGTCGAGCAGGAACAGAACGGCGTCTATTGCTACGACCGCAGCCTCAAAGCTCCCGTTAAGGAATTGTCCAAGGTCTTTGGCCACGGCAAACTCACCAGGTAAGTCAAAGAGATGGTCGGTGTCGTCATCGTAAGCTATCATTCAGCGGAGCGCACGGCGCGCTTCGTGAAGGAGGAACTCCCGAAACTCCCGTGGGCGTATCGCGCCTGTGTGGTGGATGTGGCGGCGACCACC
>JAFZWH010000136.1 GCA_017617415.1 Victivallales bacterium
CTAACCTCTAACCTCTAACCTCTCTGCTGGCGGGGCGCCAGCAGTACCCTCTAACCTCTAACCTCTAACCTTTTCAGGAGAAATAAGATGTCAAGTAAACGTGGTGATTTCTTTGTCTGCAAAGAATGTGGCGCCGTCGTCGAGGCGTTGGAAAACAGCGGTTGCACGCCGCGTTGCTGTGGTCAGGAGATGGTGCTTCAGGTGCCCAACACCGTGGATGCGGCAAAGGAAAAACACGTGCCGGTCATTGAGAAATCTGCTACTGGCGGGGTGCTGGTGAAGGTCGGCTCCGTGGCGCATCCGATGACGGAGGCCCACTACATCGCATGGGTTCAAATCGAAACCCCTGACCGCATGGGACGGCACTACTTCCAGCCTGGCGACGCACCGGAGTTCGAGTTCAAGTGCGCCTACGAAGCCGGCATCGTCGTGAAGGCATACTGCAATCTGCACGGCCTCTGGCAGACCACCATCTGATGATATGTTTTTCATTCGTGCCGCAGCGCCTCGATTGGCGAGAGCGCGGCGGCGCGGATGGCCGGATAAATGCCGAAGACAATACCGATGACCAACGATATGGTAAATGCCAGCACAATCGCATCTGGCTGAACAATGGTGGTAAGGCCGGCAGTATGCGTGACCAGATGCGGGACCGCGACCCCCAGCGCGATGCCAATCAGCCCGCCGGCCAGCGAGAGCAGCAGTGCCTCGGTCAGAAATTGAATGACGATATCCGACCGGCGGGCACCCAGCGCACGACGGATGCCGATTTCGCGAGTGCGCTCCGTCACGCTGGCCAGCATGATATTCATGATGCCGATGCCGCCGACCAACAGGCTGATGGCCGCGATGCTCCCCAGAACAATATTGAAGATGCGCTTGGTCTGCTCCGCCTGTTTGAGCAACTCCAATGGGACAGTGATTTCGAAATCCGCCTTCTTGTGCGCCTGACGAATGGTCTCCCGCACCGAATTGACCAACGGCAGAACCTCGGCCTCGCTGGGCGCAGTGATGGTAAGCTGATGCAACTCGACCAGTTCCATGCGGGTGGAACCGGATTCTCGGATGCGGATGATGTTGCCGAAGATATGCTGGGCGGTGGTGATGGGCAGATAGACGTCGTAGATCTCGCGGTTGGACTGTTCGCCGGTACTGGCAGAGTCCTGTTTGGCGGGTTCTTTTCCACCGCTTTCGACCACCCCGATGACCGCAAAGGCGTGCTGACCGACATAGAGCTGCTGACCGACTGGATGCTCCAGCGGGAAGAGCCGACGGGCGGTGGCGCGAGTGACCACAGCGACGCGCTGCTCGCGCGCCATGTCGTATTCGTCAAAGAAGCGCCCGGCGACCACCTGAAGATTTGCGGAATTGGTCGCCCAGGGAACCGTGCAGATTGCTCGGCCCGGCACTGTGACATCCAGATGGCGAAGCCTGTATTGCAATTCACGAGCTGGTATATGGATTTCGACCCACGGGTAGAGTTCTCGGATGCGCAAGACGTCGTTATAGGTGAGACCGTAGCTCACCAGCCGAGAGACCGCCCCGCCGTCTGCCTCAGGCTTGACTGAGCGGATGATGATGTTCGTGCTGCCCAGGCTGCGGATCTGCTCGCGTGCCTCGTGCGAGGCACCCTCGCCAATTGCCAGCATCGCGATTACGCTACCCACCCCGAAGATGATGCCCAACGCCGTGAGCAGACTGCGGAGTTTATGCTCCACCAGGCTGCTCGCGCCAAGTTTCAGGATTCGTTTGATTTTATATAATATATTCATTATAAATATGTTATGTTTTTCTTAGCTCATCCTGGGCGATTAGCCCATCGGAGATATGGAGGATGCGCGGTGCATGTTCGGCAATGGCGCGCTCATGGGTGACGAGAATGATGGAGTGCCCCTGGCTGGCCAGGTCATCAAGGACCTGCATGATTTCGATGCCAGTGGCATGGTCGAGATTCCCGGTCGGCTCGTCCGCAAAGATGATTGACGGGTTGTTGGCGAGAGCACGCGCGATGGCCACGCGTTGGCGCTGACCGCCGGAGAGTTCGTTGGGACGGTGCCCAGTGCGGTGCTCAAGACCGACCATCTTCGCCAGTTCCAGCGATCGGCGGCGGCTATCGGCCTCGGTCCAGCCCTGGTAGAAAAGCGGAACCTCGATGTTTTCCAGAACCGTGAGCTGACCGATTAAATTGAACGACTGGAAGATGAAGCCGAATTTGCGGCCCCGGATATCGGAGAGCTGGCGGTCATTCATGTGCGCGACATCTTGCCCCTCAAGGAAATACTTGCCGGAGGTCGGATTGTCCAGGCACCCCAAAATATTGAGGAGCGTGGACTTGCCGGAGCCGGAAGTTCCCATGATGGCCATGTAATCGCCAGGCATCATGGAAAACGAGAGTCCCTTCAGGGCGTGCACCACCGTGTCGCCCATCGGAAAGTCCCGGTGAAGGTCTTCAATTTGAATGACCGGAGTGGAATCCAAGGTTAGAGTACTGCTGGCGCCCCGCCAGCAGAGAGGTTAGAGGTTAAAGGTCCAAGTCAGGTCCCTGGTCTTAGGTCTCAGGTCCAAAAGTCAGGTCTCTGGTCCAAAAGTCAGGTCTCAGTCCCGCAGATTATCTTCTTTCTGGAGTTCGGGCGGAACCATCTGGATGCGGTCGCCTTCTCGCAGACCCTCGGTGACGACCGTGTAGGAGCGCGAACGCGCACCCAGCGAGACCTCGCGACGCTGACCATTCTCCAAGTAGCAGAAGTGCTTTCCCCCCGCGTCCGTCTGGATGGATTGGATGGGGACATACAGCACATTCTCCAGCTGGTCCACGATAATTTCCGCGCTACCGCTCATCCCTGGGCGCAACGCCGGCACCGTTTCCTCGAACTCCAGATTGATTTCATAGACCTTGAGGTCGGGGTTCAGCCAGGCGTCCGTGGAGGAGGGCAGTACCGCCTTGGTGGCAATCTGACCTTTGAAGACCTTGCCCGGCAAGGCATCCACACGAATCACCGCTTTCTGGCCGACGGCCAGCGCGTCTATCTGGCTCTCGTTGATATTGGTCTTCAGACGGATATGCGAGAGGTCAGGGATGCGCAGGATAATCTGGCCATTGTTGATCTCTTTGCCGACCTGGATGGGACCAGAGTTGTCCCACCGTGGGGGCGCCTCATAGACGACCATGCCTGGCGTAGTGGCGACTATCTTGCACGCCGCCAGTGACTCCTTGGCCTCGCGAAGACGCTTCTCCGCCTGGATGCGCGTCTGCTGTGCGGCACGGTATTTGGCCTCGGCGTTGGCATAGCGGATGTGCGCGAGCCGTTCTTCGCGCGCCAGCGCCGCCACTGCCTCACGGCGCGTGGACCACGCCTTCTGGAAGTCCTTCACGAAATCAAAGCGCATGAAGAGGTCGTATTTGCCTTTGGTAGCCTGGAGCGTCTTGGTCTGGCTCTGGACCTCCAGCTGGTCGTTCTCGTAGTCGTTCTTGGAGACAAATTGCAGCTCGTAGAGCTTCTTGGTGTATTCAAGAGTCTGCACCGCGCGGTTGAGCTTGGTCTGCGCCAATTCGATTTCACTGCGGTAAGTGGTGAGGTCCTGGAGCGCGGAACCGTCCAGCCGTTTATCAGTAAGAAGCGCGGCAATGTCCTTGGGTTCCTCGTCCAGATAGAGCGCAGCCAATTCGTCTCCGACGAGTTTCTTCATGTCATTGGACGCGAAGAGGACCTCCTGCTCCGCCTTGCGGATGGCGCTCTCGTTCGACGACTCCTGCACATCCAAATCCTCATGCGCCGCCAATTCGGAGGACTGTGCGCTCTCCAGTGCGGTCTGGCGGCTATACACCTCGTCCTCCAGGTCCCGGCTGTCGAATTTCACCAGCACCTTCTTCTCGTCGATGTCCGCCTGGGTGATGACCGTGCCCTCTTCGACAATCTCCAGAATCTTCGCACTTCGTCCCACCTGCTGGGTGATAATCACCGAGTCCCGTGTGGTGAGATTGCCGGAGGCCAGCACCGTGATGTCCAGCGGAAGACGTCGGACGGTGTAAATCTCCTGTGAGGAGCGGTCGTCTCGTCGATGACAGCCAGTGACCAGGCAGAGAATGGATAATAAGACCGTGAGGAAAAGTGACATTGTGCGTTCTGGATGATATTCTGGGATGAAAATTCGTGACCACTGCGCCACACCGACGGGCAATTGCTAATTGCTAACTGCTAATTGCCAATTGCTAAGCAGGGCATTTCTTAAATATACCATGAGAACTGGGGCTCGCCGTATTTCATTTTTAAATCTGTGATTTTCATGCACTGCGGTCCGGGGAAACTACCGTCCCAAGACAAAAATGATAGGAAAACTAAGATTCCGTTTCCTTTCCTGGCAACGAATTTGCAACTGACCGAAATCGCATTACATTACTTCCGTAAGGGGGTGGGGGCATGCCTCCCTATTTGGTCGCGCACGCGCGTACAGCGAGGCAAAAAAGTTAGGCTATGTTCCCAACAGGGCACCTAATCAAGGCTTTTCAGCCGCGAAGCGGCGAGCGCACGCAAGTGCGCGACCATGCTTAACCGCCTGCAAGTGCCTGAAAGGCACGCAGCTGGCGGGGGCAGGCGCCACCAGAATCCTGCGCCCGAAAAGGGCGCGATAACCCTTCTGGTAAAGTCAAAACGAAAATTCTGCCGTTAGGCACCCTCTTGCGTTTCTTTTTTGGAAATCCCCTTGATTTTTGAATAAATCTATACTATAATATATATAATATCAGAATTCATTGATGTTTCGGCAATAGAAGTCGTGTTTCCATGATTTACCCGCGTGGGTTCAAAAGCAACCAGCTCATCGCCTCGCTGCGTGGGCGGATTGTCTCCGGGGAATATCCCCAGGGGAGTCGTCTGCCGACGTGCAAGGAGCTCGCCGAGTTGTACCAGGTCAGTTACATGACCGCATACAAGGCGATGGTTCAACTGGAGCGCGACGGCTACATCACGCTGAAGAAGCATGTCGGAAGCACGGTGAGCTATATCCAGGATGCGCCACTGCCACGCTGCAAGTCCCTGAACCTGATCACCAGTACCTCCAGCCAGTCCCTCATCCAGAATTTCCTCAGCATAGGGCAGCAGGTTTTCTCGGAGGCTGGCTGGGAGGTCAAGGCTTTCCGCGTGCATAATGGGGAAACTCTTCCGGATGATGTGCTGCTTGCAGTCAATTCGCCGGACGCCTATTCGCTTTTCTTCGACCTTCACACCATCTTCCAGAACACGCTCGCCAGCCAGGATCACTTCTACGAGCGCGCAATCTACGTCGGCGAGTATTTCCCCGACCCGCGGCTGACCACCATCACCTGTGACGAACCCGCCACGGTACGCACTGTCCTGGAACACTTTCGCAACCATGGGCGCACCCGTACCGGCATCTTCCAGTACCACCTGGACAACGTGACCGAGATGCAACGCATCACCGCCTGGAGCAGCGAAATGATGGCTCACGGTGCCAGTTTACAGTGGTGCAATGACCATCTTTTCCTGTGTGACCTCACCTGGGGCGACACTCGCACCAAGTGGATGCGCGAGTCCTTCTTCCGCCTTCAAGAGTGCAATTTCTTCGCCGGAATCGACTCGCTTTTCATCCCCATCCCCAAGCACGCCACCGTCTTAGCGCGACTCTGCCAGGAACATGGCATCCGCATTCCGCAGGACCTTGCCATCGTGACGCTGGGGGAAGCCGAGGTGCCGAACCAGCCCCAACCCGCAATCTCCTACATCGACAACAGCATGAGACGCCACCTGGCACTTGCACTCCAGGTGCTGGAAAGCCGTCTCAAGGGGCAGCGCACGCCACAGCGCCTCTATACTTTCCACCCAGAACTGCACATCTTGGATAGTTCCCTTTGATTTTCTTTTTTTTATAACCATAGAATTCCAACCTGGAGCAAACTGACATGAAAAACATCAAATCATTTACATTGATTGAGTTGCTTGTCGTCATCGCCATTATCGCCATCCTGGCCTCGATGCTGCTTCCCGCGCTCTCGAAAGCGCGAGAGAAGGCCCGTGCGGTCTCCTGCCTCAACAACCAGAAGCAGTGCGGTCTGGGCTTCCTGATATATGCCGACGATAACAACGGCGAAATCCTCACCGAAGCCTCCCCCTATGGCGACGATACGAGCTACTGGCCCTGGATGCCGATCTATTCCAGCGACACGATCTGGCGAACCTGGTCCATCGCCGCGCACAAGGGGGCCTTCTCCCAGGCGCTGATCAACGACAAGCAGATGTTCTGCCCAGATACGAAGCCGGTAGCGGACAGCAACCGCGTTTGGCAGACCTACGCCACGCCGATCCGTGACAACGGCTACTATGGCGGCATCATCACTGGCTCCTCCGTCGCCGACGGATATTCCTCCTATTCGCCGGACCGCTGCCAGACCAGCAACAGCAAAATCTACCTGATGGCTGACTCCGCTCGCGTCGCCGACTACAGCAAGGGATGCTACCACATCCTCTCGATTAATATCGGCGGCGAAGGCAAGCTTGCCATGCGCCATTCCGGCAAGACGAACATGCTCTTTGCCGACGGCCATGCCGCCTCGTTGGAGCCACTCCAGGGACTGGGATACTTCGCCCGCGCCTTTGGCTCCGGGTGGAGCCATATGGCATTGTTCCCTGGCGGTGCCCAGAAGCTCTACCCCATCGTCCCCGAGGCTCAGGACCTGTAGCATCTGCGGAAACACCGCATAACCCAATATCAATCAGACGCCTGCCGTCTTCAAATGAAGATTGGCAGGCGTTTTTGATTCACCTTTATCCCCCAAGAAGACACCCAATTCGGCTTGTGTGTAACAAGTTCCACCTGACGGAGCAGACGGTGCAGAACCCCCATTCCCGTCGGCGGGGCGCCGACGCCACATCCTTACAATTGCTAATTGATTTCCAGTCGTTCGGTCCAGAGCGTCTGGGGATCAACCTTGAGTTCATCGAGTTGATATAATAACTGTAGCCAGGACATCCGGTGGGCGACAAGCTGCTGAGTGAGGCTGTTGCGGGCGCTGGAGAGGTCGTCCTGCGCATCAAGGTAGTCGCGGATGGCGATGCGCCCGTCCTCGAAGAGCATCCGTGAGTTCTCGACGCGCTGTTCGGCGAGGGACACAGAGAGCTTCTGGATTTCGACGCGTCTGGCGAATGCCTCCAGATTCACCCAGGTGCTACGCAATGAACGGATGATTTCGTCGTGCGTGGCGTCCACCTCGCGGAGTTGCCGCTGGTAGGCGATTTGCGCGCGCCGCAGGGCGATGAGTTCCTCGGTGCGGTCGAAGGGGAGGTCGATATCCAGTCCCAAAGAGTATTCCGCGTCACCGAAGCGTGGGGTGGCGAGGCGATTCCGTCGCTGGCTTCTGGCGGTCGCGTTGCCGGTAAAATTGACCTCGGCCCGCATATCATCCTCAGCGATGCGGATGGCGCGTTCGGCATCGGCAAGCCGGTCCTGCTGATTGGCCAGGTCAAGGCGCTGGTGGAGAGCGAGTTCGACCGCCTCGTCAAGCGTCAGCCTAGGCGCAGGGAGGGGCTTTTCGAGGAGTTGTTCCAAATCGGCGGTATCCACTGCGATTTCGGTGTCCAGCGGAATGGCCAGCGCCATCTTGAGGCGGTCTTTGGCGGAACGCAGATTCGCCTGGCAGGTCACTAAGTTGGACTCGGCGGTGAGAACACGCTGGCGCGCCTGTCCGATATCGATTTGCGTGACCTTGCCTCCGAACTCGCCCATCGCCTCGGAGCGCCGGGCGGAATACTGGAAGCTGGCGAGACTCTGCTCGGCGACACGCAAATCCGCGCCGGCGTTCAGGACGTCGTAGTAGAGGTCGGCGATGGCAATCAGCAACGCCTCGCGGGTGCGGATGTAGTTGCGTAGAGCGTAGATGAGGTCTCGCTCCGCCTGGGTAAGCGGCTCGCGGGCGACCAGCGCCCCCGCTCCGCGCAACAGCGGCTGGTTCACGGTGAGGTTCGCGATGGTCTGCATGCTCACCGTGCGGTCACCGCTGAAGTAGCGCAATGTGGAAAGCGCGATGGAACCCGCGATGCGCCCGCCGGAGAGCAGACGCTTGTTGAAGCCCAGACCGACATTCGTGGTGAAGGTCGTCTCCGACTGCGGTTTCTGGGTGATGCCCAGCAGCGCCGAGAGGTTCTGGGTGGGATTCCACTCCCAGGCATGCTGGGCGCTCCGCAACGCGAGCGCGGAATTGTAGAGCGTCTCCTTGGCGGTCTGGTATTCCCGGCTGTGGCGGGCGGCCAGTTCCAGCGCCTGACGGAGATTCAACTGCACCGCCGCGTCATCCGTAGGCGTGGGGAAGGGCTCATAGCCATCGATGTCAAGGTGTTCCAGCGTAGTATCGGCACCGAACTGCTTGGTCTGCGCCTCGTCGAGCAGCCCCGTGACCTCGTGGTCCAGTCGCCCCAGGCGTTTCTGCGTGGTGCAGGAGGTCAGGAGAGCCAGCAGGACGGCAACGAAGATGGTCATCAGGTGACGAGTCATAGGCAATGTTGGGATTTGCGGATTAATGATTTAACATAGCACAGCAATTCAGGTTTATAATTCAAATCGAAGATTTTCCCCTTCCCTCCTTTGGACCTTGAATCTCGAACCGCACGAGGGATAGCGCCAATATACCCGATATTTCCTTCCCGAAATCATCTACCATATATTGAAGTTTGATGCAGAAACAGTCTTTTAATCAAGACCGAAATCCCGAATCCATGCATCAAAAAAGCGCCGATTCGGCACCGCCGCAGGAAATAATGACGACTCAGGGAGTCCTTTCGTAGAACCGATACATGCCAGGCGCGATGTGGTTGTCGTCAGCGCCATAGACTGCGCCTTTGACCGCAGCCACATGAAGCACTTTGTGTTTCATCCATAAAAGGCATCGGCACCCCAATCGTGCCGTGAGGGACATGGGAAGGACGCCCCCCATGTTACCACCAGGGATGGATAATTATCCAACTTAACGATATTATTCCATATAAAAAAGTCCAAGGACCCCGTTCTTTGAGAAACATGGGTCTTTGGACTTTTCTTGCTTGCAGACCACTTGTTTGGTTAGTCAATCTTCAGCCAGCTCGTTTTATCCGTACTGCTGCCTTTAATTTCGTTTTCAGCCTCGCTTTTGTTCATGCCCGTCACATGGCCATCCATATAGAGGTAGTTGGAATTTTTGCCATGGACCTGTAGCCCTACAGCGGCGGGGACGCTGGAGAAAGTCGTGGCTACACCATCCTCGAAGAAAACCGTAGCGTCCTTGTCAATCTCGGCCAGGCTCATCGTGGAACTCGGAGCCTCGACACGGGTGACAGCGAGAAGATTTCGTATATAAGTTTTGTATTCCCCCAGCTGGGCATCAGTAAGCGAACTGACATCCTTGTGGATGCCCTGGTTTGCAAGATAACTTTCCCGAAGGTCTTTGGTGGAACCAGAGGATTCAGAATTAATCTTCCAAGTTGCGGTGGTTCCTTCGTTTTCGTCATTCGGGCAAAGGAAGATGTTCTCCTTCTGACCAACATACTCCCACAGGCAATAAACTTGGTTATAGTCTTTAGAGATGGTATTGGTCGAGTAGGTGTGGCTCTTGTTTTCCGTGATGAAGATTGCCTCTGCCATGCCGAGCTGGCGCATGTTGTTGGCACAGGAAGCCTGCTGGGCAGTCGCTCGAGCGCGGTTGACGGCGGGGAGGAGCATGCCGGCCAGAATCGCGATAATCGCGATTACTGTCAAGAGTTCAATGAGGGTGAAGGTATGTTTCATGGTATTCTCCAAGGTTGAAAGAATTGGTTCTATTGATTTTAGATGGAAGATGAATTGGCGACCAGTTTATTTCCCCCCTGAACCCGCCGGAATTCTAAGTGGGTGAGATGGTAAACACTACAACTTTACAATTTGAACCAGGCGGTCGGGCTATTGGCATCCGTTCCCTTAAAGACATCCACGGCCTCTTTGGTATCAAACTGTGCAACATGGCCGTCCAGATAGAGATAATTCGCGCGCTTGTTACTATGGGCGACATCATTGATATCGCTGGGAATGCCGGTCAGCGTGGTCGAACTGCCATCGACATAGAAAGTGGCATCGGTTTTGTTCTCTGCAAGGCTCATCACGGAAGCGGGACGTTCCACGCTGCTGTAATTTTTCAGCTTACCCAGATAAGTCTTGTAGTCATTGCTGGCAGTGGCCTCGACATGCACGCCCTGGTTGGCGATATAACTCATGCGAATGTCGGCGGTATCGGTATTGGTGTTTCCCCATTGCCATTTTTTCGTGTCCTGGTTCTTGTCAACGGGGCAAAAGAAAATTTCCTCGTTCTGCCCGACATATTCCCACAGGCAGTAAACCTGGTTATAGACGGCATTATAATTTTGGACGGAAGAGAGATTCTGCTTATTATCCACCATGAACATCGTCTCCGCCTTACCCAGCTGGCCAAGGTTGTTCATGCATGCCGTCATCTGAGCGGTGGCGCGTGCGCGGTTGACAGCAGGAATCAGCATCCCCGCAAGAATCGCGATGATGGCGATAACCGTCAGGAGTTCGACTAAAGTGAATTGCTTTTTCATGTTTTTAAACTCCTGCGTTAGTGAGTGATGATGAATTCTTCGGACTTCTTGTCCCAGACCACCGGGATAGAGTAGACATTGTCTTTCCCGTCCTTTTTATCTGAGGCAGTATAATCCTTGCCGTCCGGTCCCAAAGAGTAGACGACGATGGAAGCATACAGGTCGCCAGAGGGCAAGCCGGGAATACCCGAGGTAATCTTTCCGTCGCCATTATTAGCGTTGGTGCTGGAGACATCAAGGTAAATTATGTAGTCGTTTTCCCAGGGATCGGGGAATTCGCCGGGAGTGTTATTGACCACATCCAAGAACTTGATCTTACGCTTGTTACAATTGTCGTAGTTGCCCTGGGGATCGCCCTGGAGCATCTTGATGAAATCTGCATAATCGCCAGATGCAACCAATTCTGCAACCGAAGAGTCAGTCTTGTGCTTTGGTAACACGCCGTATTGGGATTCGTATTGTTTGATGGCATTGACGAGGGTAACAATTTCGGCCTTGGCCTTGGCGGACTCGGCCTTCTTGATGGCGCCAGAGACGGCTGGCAGGAGGATGCCCGCCAGAATCGCGATGATGGCGATGGACACCAGCAATTCAACTAATGTGAAAGTATGTTTCATGATGTTATCTCCTTCTCTCGGAGGTTCTGTTTTGATTCAAAATTGGAAAAGGCCGAGAGCCTTGGAATGAGTTTTCGGCGGCAAAGGACTTCAAGGAGCCACCCGTCATTTGCTAATTGCTAATTTTGCGATGCGTTGTCCCAGTTGGCGATGTCATCCTCGGTGTTAGCGGTCTTGTCTGGCCCGTAGGAGTACAAATCAAAGGCGGCTTTGTTGTGGGTACCGGGGCATTGGTAGTGCAGGGCAGTTTCCCAGGCGTCAGCAAAAGCCTCGGCCTTAGCCTTGGTGGTGGCGGTGATGCCGTTGAGTTCAATGAATGGCTTCCCCTGTTTATCCACGAATTTATATTCCATGGAATTCAAGACGAGTATAAGCTCCTTGTCGGAGCCCTTTCGGTAGAATTTGACCATCTGGTCACTGCTACTGGCAGGGAAGAAGCCCCTTTCGGTACGGAAGGCCTCCAGTGCGGCGGAGAGGGTCTGGATGGCGGCGATGGTCTTGGCCTCATCCGCCCGGCGCCCGGCATAGCCGATGCCGCCGATGAGGATGCCGGCCAAAATCACGATGATCGCTATCGCGACCAGCAATTCGGTTACTGTGAAAGAACGCTTCATTTCAAATTAGCAATTAGCAATTAGCA
>JAFZWH010000137.1 GCA_017617415.1 Victivallales bacterium
GAGAGGTGAGAGGTGAGAGGTGAGAGGAGTTTAAAGTTTAAAGGGAAAAGGTAAAAGTTCTGGTCTCTGGTTCCGCCAGGAAGGTTAGAGGCTGTAAAAACGTTGTCTGTCCCCGCCGTCCGGCGTCTGTCGTCCGGCGTCCCGTCTGTCCCCGGCGTCCCGTCTGTCCCCGTTACTCCATCACGAAGATGCGGGTTTCGCCCTTGCGCATGCGGAGGGTGATTTCGGTGGTGCCTTCCGGCCAGGCGATGTCGGAGAGGAGTTCGCGGGGAGCGCCAGTTCCGATAAGGCGAAGAGTCTTCTCGCCGTCGGTGTGGGCGTGAATGCCGATGAAGCCACAGCCTGCGTAAATGCCGTCGTTGGAAGTACTGATGACAGGGATTCCGGCGCGGATAGCTAGTTCGCGCAAGAGTGCAGGCTTGAGGCCAGGCGCGGCACTCCAGAAGATTTGGTAGTTGTCGTGGAGCTGATAGAGCGCAGCATCTTGTCCGTCCAGCAATTTGCCGATTACCTCGGTGGCGGGGGGATTTTTCGGCAGGAGCTGGTAGCCATGAAGTTTCCCGTCGGTGGTGCCCCAATGCATGCCCTGGATGGAGGACCAGACATCGGTTCCTTTGGAACGCATATCCAGCGGTTCAGTTGCGAGCCGAAAAGGTTCGTCGAAGAGCGTTTCGAGATTCTTCGTGGTGATGCCCTCTGGTGCGAGAATGCCCACGGGACCGACGAAAGCCGCGAGGCGATTGTCGGTCAGGATTTTCTCCTGGAGGAATTGGATGGTCTTGTCATCTAAACGGAAGAGATTCAGGAAAAGATATGCGCCGTAGTGCTGGAGTTCCTCGTGCTTGCGGAGGTCCGACAGGAGAACGCATCGCCAGGGGATGCCCGCCATTGCGAGATTCATCAGCTGATAGTAGATGAGTTCGCGATCGAGGGGCGGGTTGTCCAACTCATTGTGCCCCATGACCTTCTCGTCCACCACCACGAGCAGGTAGTTCTCTTGGGAGAAGTCCTTGACGGCGAGGCGGTATTTTCCCATGAGTTCCTGGATTTGACGGATGGTCTGGCAGAGTTGCGGGTCATCGAGCGTCCAGCCAGTGGAGAAGTCAAAGATTTGGATGGCGTTGCCTTCGGCGAGGTTCCGTGCCAGCTCGCGCTGGAGGACGTCGATGGCCTCCTGGAGGGTGTCCACACGGTAGTCCGCGCCTTCTGGCGTGTGATGGGTTCGGAAGTCCGCATGGTTGAAGAAGAGCTTGCCGTTTGCGTTGCAGCTCCAGGCACAGGTCATGGTGTTGGTGGTATCGCCGTGACGACGGCCAGAGTAGGCTACTGGCGCAATGAGATAGTCCACATTCGGGCTGTCCAGGACGGTTCGCACGTCAAAGTGTCCGGCGCTCTGCCCGAAGAAGCCCGAGTCTGCCATATAGCAGGTATAGCCGAAGAAGGCCCCGACGAGGCAACGGTTGTCGGTCGCATCCTTGATGGTTTTGCCCAATTCGTCGATGCAGTGGCTGATGACATAGTGCTGATATTCGTGATAGTCCAGGACATCGCGTTCGGTCTTCGGGTCGTAGTAGTGGCCGTTGGCGGCGTGGCGACGACGCTCGCCCGAGGGTACCGTCGCTGTCACCAGAGTGACATCCGGCTGGTTCCAGGCACTCTGGAGTTCTGCGTCCGAGGCGTATTTGGTGGCAAGGAAGCGACGGAAGTCCTCCTGCCCACATTCGGAGTAGTCACAGAGCTGGTTGTTCTGGGAACCCCAATGCATCCATTCGTAGCTGATGCCGCTGACGACGTGGAAACCGACAATTTTATCTACATAATTAGTTGATTTTAAATGAGTTATTATATTTATCAATAGGTCGGAGAAGGTTTGTCTCCATAGCGGCGAGCCGAAGGATGGCAGGTGCTTATGGTTACCGCCGTAGGCCCCCATTTTGTCGGAGCCGTCTTCGGGACGGCACCATACTTCCGGGTGCGCGTCAACCCACCAGCGGTGGAAACGACCGTCGAAATTGACATAGAGGATGAATCGCGCATCGGGGTTGACCTTGAGGTGGTGCTCCAGAAGCGCGTCCATGTCGGTGAAGTCGTAGCCATTTTCGTAGAGTCCAGCCTGTTTGAGGTCCACGGCGATGAGGCGCAGTCCGGCGAGGTCGGCCGCATTCCTCTCGCTGGTCTCGCGTGGAGCAGTTGTCCAGAAATGGGTCGGGTTGATGATTTCCCCATCTACCTCGATGCAGGAGATGCCATTCTTTTGGACAATCCGGCAGGATGGAAAAGAATGGCTTCCGTTTTCCTGGGCAACAACATAGTGAAGACAGCAGGAAACCGCAACAAGGTAAAGGAAAGCATTCCACAAAAAATGGACGGGTTTTCTTAGAATCATGTCAACATATTTATTGACAGTAAGTTAATGTAATTAAATCGGGGAAATCATAGGAAAACTAAGATTGCTTTGGAATGGGAATTATTACAGTTAACTTGCCATCGTGGTTTTCTACAACAGAAGGTTGTCGGGTGGTGTTTCCCGCGAAACACGTGAAACATGCGGAAAAGGCTTGCATCACGCCTGCCACCTGTGGACGCAACGTCCGCACGGTCGTCCGTCCAGCCGAAAACGGCTGGAAAGCCATGCTTTCCGTCGGCGCCCTTCCGGACGGCCTTGCGCGTCACTTCGTTCCGCGCAGGTGCCAGGCTGCCCGGACGGTCTTTTGTCCATGCCGGTGAAGACGCCGGACGCGCAGCGGACGGCGGAGTGCCCCGGGCGAGACGGCCGAAAGGAAGCCTTTCGAGCCGTCGATGGCCGGGCACCCGCTCGTGCGAAGCACGGTGGCTTCATCCGGCATGGATTTCGTGTGTTTCGTGTGTTTCGCGTGTTTCGCGGGAAAGTCATCCATCAAATTAAACCTGATCACCTTAATAGCGGGGCTATCTCTTTTCCAATTTCTTTCCGTCCCAGGCGTATTTGAAATTGGCTCCGATGTACCAGATGGTATTGAATCCTGCGGAAAGTGCCTCTGGGGTGGCGAAAGCCTGCCAGATGTCCTGCTCGGTGACAGTGGCGGGAAGAACAGACCACTGGCCGTCTTTGAGCAGCAGTGCGCCGTCTTCCAGGCGGATGGGCGGGAGTTTTCCGTAGGCGGCTTCCAGGGAAGCCCGTTGGGTATCAGTGAGCAGTCCCGGCAGAGGAATCATCGCGTTTTTCCAATTGGCGACACGCGGGAGGTAGTCGGCCATGGTCACGTATGCGACTGCGCGGCCAGTGTGCATCAGGGTGTCGCGGGCATTTCCAGCGAAAGTGCCGAAGTGCTTTTCGGGGAGGCGCCATCCACGAGTCCATTCGAGATAGTTGGCGACGAGAACCACCGACTGGTCGTCTCCTCCGTCGGGAGGATTGGCGATTAGTCCTTGAACGAGCGCGTCGTCTTCTCGGATGGAGCGTACCATCGGCTGGTCGAAATACCAGTCCACGTTTGGATGGAGGGCGAGGTATCTCACGAGAGCACCGTGGGCGGCCTCGAAGATGCGGATGCGTCGGTTGTCGGCGATGGAGTCGGCCAGGGAGAGGATGGTCTGCCCAGAGCTGTCCGCGACCTCTGGAGCGAGGTAATTGCGGATGTCATTCTCGCCGATGGGGAGTGCGCCGTGGAGGCGTGCGGAGTCCACTGGATACATGAAGGCGTGGCTGCGGTGAGCGGGTCGGAGGCCGTAGGAGAGCGGGCAGGAGAGGAGATCGGGCGGGTTGTCTTCCAGGAACTTCTCCAGGCCGAGGTGCCCGGCCAACAGCATTCGGTTGTTGCTGCCGCAGTATTCGAAGCCATATCCAAAGTACATTCCGATGCGGTATTTCTCGCCGAAGTGCTGACGGAACTCGCGGACGAAGAAGGCCAGGTTCTCGGCCTGGCGTTCGGCGACAAAACGGAAGTAGAGGTCGCGGAGATGCTCCCCCTGCTTGTCCACGGGCTGGAGCGGCCAGGTCAGCGCATTGTCGGGCAGGGTGACAGGTGCCTCGCCTCGCTCGGCCAGCCATTCGTTGAACTTCTCCTGTGCGGCCTTTGAGCAGTCGTATTCGCCGACATCCTCGCCCCAGAGCTGGAATTCGCCGCCGCGGTAGCCCATGAGCAGTGCACCGGAGATGGCTTGGCCGACCGGACGCGCGGACAGTTCCTCAATGGTGGCGCAGACCGCGTCGATGGCGTCGCGCCGCCAGGCGTCGGAGCAGAAGGACTGCTGGGCGGCACGGCCCTTGGAGGAGCGGAAGAGGTCGTCGGGATGCTGGCTCGCCCACCAGCCAGGCACATCGACTCTGAACTTCAGGACAATGGAGGCGCACGGATCGTTTTCGAGGATGCGCATCATCATCGTCTCGACCTCGCTGGAGGTGAAGCGGTTATCGCTGTTCCAATGGCTGCATTGGACGTGCGCCTCGTAGAGGTGTCCGCCAGTGCCCGTCCAGGAGCGGTAGTGTTCTTCGACAGGCGGCGCGTAGGTGGAGTAGGTGAATAGGCTATGCGTGAAATTGGGCGTCTCGATGGTGTTGGAGAGCGATGGTTTGGGCAGGAGCGCACCTGCGGTGTCCGGCAGTTCGGCGGGGCGGATGGTGACCGTTCCGCCAGGAATCACGAAGCCGTTGCCTGTGATTTCGCAGCGGTAGGCTCCAGGCATGGCGTAAGCGGAGGTCGCCAGTTCCACATAGAGACGCTTCAGTTCCGGCACAATGCGGATGGTTTCAGCGAAGGCGGAAAGCGGAGTCTCGCGGCCATTTTCATCGGTGAAGCGCAACGCCAGTTTGGGATCCTTTTTGGCGGCGAGCGTCTCAGGAAGGGGGAAGACGAAGTGGAGGATGCCTCCCGCCACGAGGTCCGTGTCGGATTCCAGCGGTTTGAGTGCGATGGTCTTCGGGGGGACCATCTGGTGGAACTGGACATCGCCCCAGGGGACTACAGGCGGTTGTCCATGGATGACGATTTCAGCGGGATTGCCAGAGGGCAGAGAGATGGACCAGCTCTCGTCCGAGATGACATCATGGGCTTTCCCTGTGGCATCCGTAATCTGCCCTTGGAAGAGCAGCCCACCCAAGTCATCGTAGTTGAGGACATGGACCTCGATGGTGTTTTCGCCGGGTCGTAGGAAATTCTTGAGGTCATAGACCTCGGTGGTGTGCCAGTCCACATCACTGCCGACGAATTTGCCGTTGACCAGGAACTCGTAGCCGTTGTCGGCGGTGAGTTGGACTTTGGCGGAGACGGGCTCGGCGTCCAGGGTGATAGTCTTGACGAAGTCCACACGAGAGACTCCTGGGTCGTTTTTGAGGTAAATCCATTTGGCAATCCATCCAGCCTGGATGGGCAGGAGTTGGGTTTCGGCGGATGGTTTGGGTTGTTTTCCGGGGAGGAGCTGGGGATTCCAGAATGTTCCCTCGCCTGGTCCGCCAGCGATGCCGACGCCAACGCGCAGGTTGGCGGAGTTTGCTGGAACAGTAAGGGTGTCGTAAATGGTCATCGGGTCGGCGATGGTTCCCGCGGGAGAATGGAAGTTCATAATCATCACGGGCGTGCCATCCTTTGCGAAGGAGTAGATTTCGGCATAGAGGCCGTGTTTGCTTTCGCCAAAGGCCTGGCAGAGAAAAGTGTATTCGCCTGGCGCGACTTTCGGATAGTCGCGGTACATCGTGTAGCCCTCTTGGGCGGTGTGACGGATGTGAAAGGCGGGCTGGCCATCGTATTCGACGACCTCGAAGAGCGCGCCGTTTTCGGCGTTCCGTCCTGCCTCCCACTTCTCACTGACCGGCTGAAGGAGGTTCTGTTGGGCGAAGAGCGCCACGCTTGCCAGCAGGCAAATCGTCAAGAGGAAGTTTTTCATGATGGTTGCTGAGTTATGGTGAGGTTATTCAGAGGGGCAGGCTAAATTTGATGGATGGTTTTCCCGCGAAACACGCGAAATACGCGAAAGGCTTGCAATTGGCGTGAGGAAGCCTCCAGTCCCTGCGGGCCTGGAGATGCGCCCTGTCTTCGACGGCCTGAAAACCCCTTCAGGTTTTTCGGCCGTCTTGCCAGGTGCGCTTCCCGGCATCCGCTGCGCGGCTGCCGGCTTCCTCGGCACTCCAGGCGTTTTGCCGACGCCAAATCGCCAAACCTTGCTCAATGGCTTTTGACCAGACGCTTGATTTCCACACCGGGGAAATGTCCGAAATTGACTAGAAGTCCGAGTTTCAAATTGCTTATGCATAAGTAGTTCAAAACTTGTGACTCAAATGCGGGAAGGAGTTTCTCCGTGGCTTTCAATTCCACCAGAAGCTTGCCATAGCAGATGATGTCGGCGACATACTTCTGCTTCAACTGCATCCCTTTATAGGAAACGGCGAGTTCCCTCTGTGCGACAAAGGGAATATGCCGAGCCTGAAGTTCCAGTTCTAGGCTTTCTTGGTAAACCGCTTCCAGAAATCCGCAGCCAAGGTGACGGTAAACCTCGAAAATCGCTCCTTGGACTGCGTAGGTTTCTTCCGGAAAAAGAATTTCACTGCTTTGATGTTGCGTCATGAGTTCTCCTGAATGAAATGCGTGCGGTAAATGCACTTAATTTGCTTTGCATTCAGGAGGTGTCAAGTGACTTCCAAAGAAAGGATAACGAATCTTAGTTTTCCTATTCTTTTGGACTTGCCGATTTTTGAGTCAAGACATCATAACGCATTTGGGGTGAAAGGAAAAGGAATTCGGCGCGCCGCGGCACGCGGCGCAGGCCGTCCGGGGAATCTGCGGGCGGAAGGCCGTAGGCATTCCAACACGCAGATTCCCCGGACGGACGGAGGCGATTGCAGAGCCGCCGAATTTCGTACTTTGCAACAAGCCTTTCGCGTATTTCGCGTGTTTCGCGGGAAAAAACATGGAGAAGTTTGGTCTAGGAGGCTTTGCGGCGTTCGAGTTCGGCATGGATTTCGGCCATGCGCTCGCGAGTGAGGGGGTAGAAAAGGAAGATGGCGATCACCGCGAGGCAGCCGATGATGGGCAGGGCGATGTAGAGCCATTTCAGTTTCAGAAAAACCATTTCGGGCATGCCCTCGGCGGTTCCCACCAGGTCGGCGTTGTAGCCGCAGTACTTCAGGGCGAGTCCGCAGGTGATGCCGCAGATGGCGTTGCAGGCCTTGGCGGTGAAGGTGCGGAAGGAGCTGAGCATTCCCTCCACGCGTCGGCCTGTGCGGTATTCCTCGTATTCGCAGATGTCGGAGCACATCGAGTCAAGCATCAGCCCGCAGCCCTGCGAGGCGAGCCACACCAGCACATTGCTGACCAGGAAGAGGTAGGGCCAACGCGGGGTGAAGGTGAAGGCGAAAGTCAGGTAGCCGAATGCCGTCAGCAGCATCCCCGCGATGAAGCCGCTGCGCTTGCCGACCTTGGCGGCCAGCCGGGTCATCAGGAGCAGACTCACCACGCTGACCGCCGCGCCGAGCATCCCCTGCACCAGTTGGACTTTGCCGTTGAGATCCGTGTCGCTTCGGCAAATATAATGTAGGACGAGCAGGCCAGCCGCTCCGGAGACAGCCGAACACAGCACCGTCTCCACAATCAGTCCGAAGATTTGCTGAAGATAGGGGACATTGCCCAGCACGCTCCAGAGCGAGCGTGCGAGCGGGGCCTTCTCCTGTTTCTGGTGCGAGGGGTTCTCGCGGCAGGTCAGGGCGGGCATGATGCCCAGCACAATCACGAAAAGTCCGGCGATGGAGGACATCACCACCGCGCCCGTGTGGATGTTCGGGAAGAGGCGTTTGTTCACGCTCAGGGTATAGACCAACGGAGTGAAGAACTGGCCGAAGAGACCGAGGTAGCGTCGCCAGCAGAGGACATGGGTACGTTCCTCGTAGTCGTCGCTCAGCTCGAAGCCGAGGGCGGTGTAGGGCACGATGAAGATGGTGTAGGCGACGGCGTATATGCAGCCCATCGTGGTGAAGAAGAGGAACGGTCCATTCGAGTACCAGGGATTCTTGACCGTGCCCAGCATGGGCGGCAGCCAATGCAGCGGGAGCAGGACACCGCAGAGGATGGCACCGGCCACGATCAACGGGCGGCGGCGGCCCCAGCGGGAGCGGAAATTGTCCGACCAGTTGCCGAGGATGGGGTCGGTGATGGCGTCAAAGAAGCGCGGGATGGCGACTGCCAGGCCGACCAGGACGGGGTCCATCTTGAAGTAGTCCACATAGATATACATATACAATATGAGGACCACATTGAAGGTGTAGTTGTCGGCCCAGCCGCCGCAGCCCCAGCCGAGTTTTTCGCGCCAGGTGACTTTGTGGGAGGTGTTGGAAGGAGGTGTGTTTACTGAAGTCATGGAAATTTCAAGAAAAAACAGCTTTAGTTTGCAAAATCTTTCGACCAGTACGGTTGTTTTCCCGCGAAACACGCGAAACACGCGAAAAAAACCATTTCCTCCGGCAGGTGAAGCCGCTCCGGCGGAGCGCCTGGAGGTGACGACGGAGACGCCGCCGGACCGAAAGGCTCATGC
>JAFZWH010000138.1 GCA_017617415.1 Victivallales bacterium
CTGTCCCGGCTGTCCCGGCTGTCCCATCATGGCCAGTGAGGCCAATTACAGAATGAAAAGGCAAATAAACGATATAATCCCCAAAAATCCATCGGCATCAAGAAGTACGCTATGCGACTTAATGAGTTTTCCGCTGACTGGAGGTGGGAATCTGCGCCATGTCGCGGTACTTGACGACGGTACGTCGTTCAACCTTGTAGCCCTCGCTTTTGAGTTGGTCGGAGATGGCTTGATCGGAAAGCGGATGGCGTTTGTCCTCGGCGGCCACCAATTCCCGAATGCGCTGGAGTGCCTTGAGGTTTGAGACCTCCTCGCCGCTGGCAGTGCGGATTCCGGCCGGGAAGAAACTCTTGAAACTCCTTGTTCCCCAAGGAGTACGAATGTATTTATTGGAGATAGCGCGACTGACTGTGCTTTCGGCCAGATCAAGACGATCGGCAACCTTCGCCAAGGTCAAAGGATGCAGCTCACCTTCATCTCCGCTATGAAAATACCCCGATTGCAATGCCACCAGCATCAGCGTAATCCTCTCGATGGTCCGCTGGCGCTCCGCAATCGCATCAATCAACTGCTTTGCCTCTTTATACTTGGGAAGAAGAAACTTGCGTACTTCTTTCTGTTCGGCATCGCTCATTTCCAACTCTTCCGGCTCTTCCGGCTCTTCCGGACTTTCCAGCTCTTCCGAATCTTCTAGATCTTTCAGACCTTCCGAATCTCCCGAACTTTTTTGTCCCAACATGCGCAGGTAGTCCGAGTTCATCCGCAGGATTGGTACGGTGTCCTGCGCCATGCGAACCTGGAGATTGTTGTTTTCGTCAAATTCCACATAGACATCAGGATAGATGGGAGCTGCGAAATCAAAGGAAACTTCATATCCGGGAGCTGGATTCAGTTCACGGATGCGCTCGATGGCCTCTTTCGTTTCATCCTCGTCCGCATCAATTGCCTTGGCAATCTGCGGGATGCGGTTAGCCGCCACATCCTCCAGATGGCTGTATACGATATCCCATTCGAGGCTATGAACCAGTCGTTGCGCCTTCAACTGCAAAAGCAGGCACTCGCGCAGATTGCGCGCCCCAATGCCTGGAGGTTCGAGGCTCTGCAACGCCTTGACAGCCCGCCGGATATCCGCAATCGAGACCTGATACTCTTCCGCGAGTTCTTCGTCCGACCGTTTCAGATATCCCCGTTCATTTAGTTCCCCCACGAGCTTGGCACAGAGCTCCCTTACTGGCTGAGGCACTTGCAATACTGCAACCTGCCGGAGCAATTTCGTGTAATAGCCATCCTCGGACGGCACAGAGTCTAAGAGGAATTTCCGACGCTCCTCGGCATCGGGGTCGCGACTCACAACCGGGTAATACTCATCATCCGCAGTGCTTCGCAAGCCACGGTACTCCGGTTCTTCAACCTCATTGGCAGGAATTGCCTCGCCATCTGAGTCATACGACGGCATTTGCTCCGGCACGGATTCCGCCGCCTGCGCGAATGCCTCGGCACGATACTCCTGCGCATCGCCATCGAAATCGCGCGCTGCCCGGATATCCTCTGCGTCAGGAGAACGCTGTCTCATCTCCCGCAAAGCATCATCCTCGTTGATGGTCAACGGCTGGTTGACCTGCTCCAGTATCGGGTTTTGCATCAACGCCTGACTCACCCGCTGCTGGAGCTCCAAGTTGGTCGCTTGGAGAATTTCCAGCCCTTGCAGCTGAGCCGGAGCAAGTTGCTGCTCCTGTTGCTGTCGCAGGTTGGTGTTAAGACTTAGGCCGATATCAGGCATAGGTAAAATTCGTTACGGCGTAATCCGGATTGCAATTGCTAATTGCTAATTGCTAATTGCAGACCAGTGAGATAGTGCCCCTCGGGAAAATTCAATGCCTGTGGGTGATCGGGCGCCTGTGAGAAAGAGCGCACCACCCGGGCAGTCCGCCCGGCATCCGTGAGCGCCTCTGCCACAATCTTGCGGAAAAACTCCGGTGTCATTGCGGCGGAGCAGGAGAATGTCAGGAGCGTTCCATTTTTCCTCAGAAGTTTGCAAGCCAGCAAGTTGATGTCTTTATACCCTTTTGCGGCACGAAGCAACTGTCCATGCGTGGCGGCAAATTTCGGCGGGTCCAGCACAATCACATCAAATGACCGACGTTCATCGCGAAACTTTCGCAAGGCTGTGAACATGTCTCCGGTCTGAAACTTCAGTCGCGAATCATTCGCCAATCCATTGAATACAGCATTGGCACGAGTTAACTCTATTGCGCCAGCCGCATCATCCAGAAAAAGCACCGACTTCGCTCCCGCCTTTGCGGCGCGCAGGCCGAAGGCCCCCGAGTAACAACAGCAGTCCAAGACATCCGCGTCTGCGGACACGCCGTCCACAGCCAGTCGATTCTCGCGCTGGTCAAGATAATAGCCAGTCTTGTGCCCACCAGGAAGATTCACCCGCATCGTCAGGCCATTCTCACAAATGGTGAGATTCTCAGGAGGCTCCTCGCCCCATAGCACGCCATCCGCCAACTCCAACCCTTCGCGACGACGCGCATCCGCATCCGACCGCTCGTAGATGCCTTTGATGCCGGGGAGTTTCGACAACTCGTTGACAATGACCTCCTTCCAGCGTTCCGTCCCAGCCGAGAGGAACTGGCAGGAAAGATACGCGCCATAGCGGTCCACCACCAACGCCGGCAACCCGTCCGCCTCGCCGTGAACCATGCGACAGGCATCCTGCGACCAGAGACCCAAGCGCTCGCGGTACTCGCGCGCAGCCTGGAGCCGACGTGCGAAAAACGCCTCGTCCACCATCTCTTCAGGGTCAAAGGTCCACACCCGTGCCCGAATCTGCGAAGCCGGCGAATATGCCGCACGCGCCAGCCACTGGCCACTGGTGGAATGAACCTCCACGGTTTCTCCCGCTTCCGGCGCACCATCCATTCGGTTCACCGCGCCAGAGAAAATCCACGGGTGCCGTCGCAACAACGATGCATCTCGTTTACTGCCAAGATATAATTTCATTTCCTTTCCGCCAATGCAGTGAGCAGTTCCGATGCCTCAATTGCACGCGTTCCGACATATCCCACCACTACGCCGGCAGCCTGATTGGCAATGGTGGCAGCCTCTTCGGGACTTGCCCCCGCAGCCAGTGCTAGCGTCATGGCCGCCATCACGGTGTCCCCTGCCCCGGATACGTCAAAGACCCGCCGCGCCTGGGTGGGAATACAGAGTGGCTTTCCGCCCTCTCGAGAATAAAGCGCAATCCCTTCGGAGCCGAGGGTAATCATCAGCATTTCGGGGTTCCACCGACGCAGCAACTCCTCGCCAACGCGCTGAAGCGGCAAATCATGCACGGGATTCCCAATGCCATGCACAAAGGACGTCCCCGCCAATGCAAAGGCCTCCAGGCGGTTCGGCGTCATGAACTTCAGGCCCTTTATGTCATACGGATGAGTGGGATGAGGATCCAAGGCAACTGCCACGTCATACTTCTGAGCAATGCGAACAACCTCTTTCATGAAATACGGCGTGAAGATGCCTTTGGCGTAGTCTTCCAAAATCAACGCCTGACAGCGCCCGCCCGACAGATAATTCTCAAGGCGCTCCAGCAATGCGCCACGATGGGACTCCGTAATCTGGTCGGGTTGCTCATAATCCACTCGAACAATCTGCTGGTTGCTGGCTAAAATTCGCATCTTGACGGTGGTGACAGCCTCCATCGCACACACAATCCCAGTAACGCCACCGCCCGCCTCCTGAAGAAGGTTCTTCAGTATCTTGCCATCGGCATCCTTCCCGATGGTCCCAAACACCTCCACATGGCCACCCAGGGAAAGGATGTTGCGAGCGACATTCGCCGCCCCGCCGGGGACATTGCTCTGACGTTGCACCTGCACCACTGGCACAGGCGCCTCTTGAGAAATGCGTGTGGCATACCCAAAAACATAGCGGTCCACCATCAGGTCACCCAATACCGCCACCGATATGTCAGAAAAACGATGGATGCGATCAGCAAAATTGTTCATGTTTGTCAAAGATTGTCTGCTATTGTCAACTATTGTGCTTCAATGATTCTTCGTACTGGTCCATCCACTTGGAGTTCTGCGGGAGGAAGCAGGAATTGCGGAGAATCCGCCAATCGTCCTGTCAGCATCTCCAGCCGTTGGAGGTTCTCCAGCATCGCCTGACGTGCGGAGTCAGACATCGCCTCGCCGTGGCGTCTCAGAAAACGTGCCCGTTCATCCAGCTCCGCCCGCAAGGCATCGAGATACACCGCCTTTACGGGATCGGACGTCTCCATCTTGCGGAGACGATTTCGCAAGGCATCGGTCTGGTAGTTGATGGCCTGAAGTTCGCCTTGACGACGCCAGCGGTTGCTTCGACTCATCAAATACGGAACCGCACAGAATGCCGCGATTTCGGACACCAAAGCCAATACGACGCCCAGCATGGCCAGCGTTCCCAGCGCAGACGACCGCCAGGAGACCTTCGGGCGTTCCCGTTGCAGAAAGAAATAGACCACCGCACCGCCGACCTCCAGGCAATCGCCATGGCGCAGTGTCCGGCGGGTGGCGGATGGCATGCCCGGCTGAGCAATCGTCACCTCGATATCTCCTTTCTCTCCTTGGGAGAATTCCAGCATGACAGTCCCCAACTGCGGTGCCACAGCATCCACACCCGCAATGCTTCGCCCTGCCAGGCGGTACGGAAGGGCATTCACTTCCAGCACCTGCCCCCGGGAGAAGAACTCCTCGAGCGTCTGCTCATGAGATTTGCGTATGATTAGTTGGAACATCAAGGGAATGAGGAATTGAGAAATAAAAGCGGCGACGGCGCCTCGTCACCGCAGGCGTAATCGTGCCACGAGGGATTCAGGGCTCAGTGCTCGCCCGCCGGAACGAAGGCCTGTTCAGCCACTTCGGACGGTTGCGGGATGGCAGTGATTTCAAACGCAAGGCGCGCCTTGTCCGGTGCAACATGGGCAACAATTCGCGCCGGCATCTCGACGTCGTCTCTGCCAAGCAGTTCCTCGGCAAGCACATCCTCGACCTGGCGCATGACCACACGCCGCACCTCGCGCGCGCCGAATTCGGGATTGTAGGCACGATCCAGAACAAAGTTCAGAGCGCCTTCGTCGAAGAAGAGTTCGTGGTGCTTGACAGCCAGCCGCTTGCGGATGGTCTCCAGTTCCAACGCCACCACCTGGCGGATGTCCTCGCGCGTGAGATTGCGGAAGACCACCAGGTCATCCAGGCGGTTCAGGAACTCAGGACGGAATTGTTTCTTGGCGCTTTCCAGAATGCGGTCGCGCAGCCGGGCATTGTCCGCCTCGCTGTCTTGACCACTGCCAAAGCCCATCGAGGTGGGCTTGGCATAGTTGGCGGCACCGACATTCGAGGTCATCACGATGATGGTATTGCGGAAAGAGACCACACGACCCAGGCTGTCGGTGAGTTGTCCCTCCTCCAGCACCTGCAGGAGGATGTTCATCACGTCGGGATGAGCCTTCTCCAGTTCGTCGAAAAGCACCACGCTGTAGGGACGGCGCCGGACCTTCTCGGTGAGCTGACCGCCCTCCTCGTAGCCGACATAGCCAGGTGGCGCTCCGACCAGCCGAGAGACGTTGAACTTGTCCATATATTCGGACATGTCGATGCGGATCAACGCATCGGCATCACCGAACATGAACTCCGCCAAGGACTTGGCGAGATAGGTCTTGCCGACACCAGTCGGTCCCAGGAACAGGAAACTACCGATGGGGCGACGTGGATCCTTCAAATCTGCGCGAGAACGCCGTAACGCCCGGGCGACCAGCGCAATCGCATCCGATTGCCCAATCAGCACTTCGTTGAGGCTCTTCTCAATATGCAAAAGCCGCGCCGCCTCTTTCTCCTCCATGCGGGTCAACGGAATCCCCGTCATCGAGGCGACCACCGTCCGGATGTCATCCGCCGTCAGGCTGACACTGCTGCCTTCGGTCTCCGACTTCCAGGCCGCCAGCCTTTCCTCACGTTCGGCACGCAGGGTCTTCTCGCGGTCCCGGAAATTCGCGGCGGCCTCGAAGTCCTGATGCATCGCGGCGTCCAGTTTCTGCTTTTCAATCTCGGCGATCTCTTGGTCAAGGTCGCTGACATCGGGGGCACGGTGCACGAGCTTGAGGTGCGAACGCGCGCCCGCCTCGTCAATCACATCGATTGCCTTGTCCGGGAAGAAGCGCGCGGGGATATACCGGTCGGCGAGCATCACAGTCATCGAGATGGCCTCCGGCGTGTAAATCACATGGTGGTGCTTTTCGTAGCGTCCCTTGAGACCCTGTAGAATCTGCTCGGTCTCCTCGGCCGTCGGCGGATTCACCAGCACCGACTGGAACCGACGCTCCAGCGCCGCGTCCTTCTCGATGCTCTTGCGGTATTCGTTCATTGTAGTTGCGCCAATGCACTGAATCTCCCCGCGCGAAAGCGAAGGCTTCATGATATTCGAGGCGTCCATTGCGCCTTCCGAACCGCCCGCGCCCACGATGGTATGCAACTCGTCCAAAAACAGAATCACATTGCCTGCATTGCGGACCTCTTCGAGAACCGCCTTGATGCGCTCCTCGAACTGCCCGCGGAACTTGGTGCCGGCCACCATCAGCGTCAAGTCCAAAGCAATCACTTGGCGATTCGCCAGCAACTCCGAAACCTCCTGATCGGCAATCGCCTGAGCAAGGCCCTCCACAATCGCCGTCTTGCCTACGCCAGCCTCGCCAATCAACACAGGGTTGTTCTTGGTTCGGCGGCACAAGATTTGAATGACGCGCTCAATCTCCTTGCTGCGCCCGATCACAGGGTCGAGTTTCTTTTCCCGCGCCAACTCCGTCAAGTCACGACCAAAGGCCCGCAACGCCGAAGGCCGGGCGGCACCCCCAGTCGGCACACCATTCGCCCCCACCGGCTGACGCGGGTCCTTGCCCTGCTCCGGCTCCGGCGCCGACTCTTCTTCCGGCTCCTCTTCCGCATTTTCAGGGATATAATGTGGGTCGAGGCTCTTCAGAATCCATTGCTGAACCTGCTCGTATGTGACCTCGCGATGTTGCAGAGCCTCGGCGGCATGACCACCACCATCCCGCAGAATCGCCAGCACCAGATGCTCGGCACCGACATACGGGAAACCGGCGACCTCCGCCTCCTGACGCGCCAGTATCAACACCCGGCGGGCACGGGCCGTAAAGGGCAACTCACGCTCCGACGACGCATCGAAACCCGGCGCCGCCTGCATCGAATCCGCCAGCTCGGAGGCCAATTCCTCCAAGTTGACTCCCAACCCCGCCAGCGCCGCAACCGCGATACACTGGTTCTGACGCAACAACGCCAGCAACAGATGCTCCGTGCCGACAAAGTCCTGGCCGTGGTCACGGGCCAGTTTCTTGGCCAACTCCACCGCTTGCTGCGCACGCGGAGTGAACCCCTTCATTGAATTGTTTTCGTGTTCTGACATAGCTTCTTGATGTAAAATGAAATTGTGGATGTAAATTGGAGAGATTGCAGGCTCTCAAGGTTCCCCTTGGAAAACAGTGCTTGATGTAATAGCAATTTTCGTGCCGTATTTAATTTAGTGCCTTGACTTCGCACTGCAAACGCGACAAAGAAAAAAACTTCAGTTATAGTGTACACAATGACTGCGCCAAATTGTCGCACCAACAACGCAGCTGTCCCCATCATTCCACCTTTAACACATAGGAGATCATCATGAGCGACGACCAGAAATACGTTTGCACCGTCTGCGGCTATGTCTATGACCCCGCCCTCGGCGACCCCGAACACAACATCGCCCCCGGAACCCCATTCTCCCAAATCCCCGACGACTGGTGCTGCCCCGATTGCGGAGTCTCCAAGGCCGACTTCGAACCCATGGCGTAACGGTTTCCGAACTCTCTTCCCGCAGGTTCCGTGCCCGCGCATTTTTGCGCGGGTAGAGGCCCGCCGGTTCCGTGCCCGCGGGTTCCGTGCCCGCGCATTTTTGCGCGGGTAGAGGCCTGCCGGTTCCGTGCCCGCAGGTTCCTTACTCGCAGTAGTTCCGTGCCCGCGCATTCTTGCGCGGGTAGAGGCGCGGTAGTTCCGTTCCCGCGGGTTCCGTGCCCGCGCATTTGCGCGGGTAGAGGCGCGGTAGTTCTGTGCCCGCGCAATGCGCGGGTAGAGGCGCTGATAGTTTTGCGCCTGCGCACGTGGGCGCAGGTATTAGGCGTAGGTAAAATCCACCCTGCTGGGAAAGCCAGCAGTACCTCTCACCTCTC
>JAFZWH010000139.1 GCA_017617415.1 Victivallales bacterium
AACTTCAGCAGGGTCTGGCATGCGGTCTTGCCGAGGTCGAAGGGCCGGTTGTCGAAGGTGGTCAGCCCAGGCTGGACATAGCGGCATAGTTCGATGTCGTCCCCACCAACCACGGCGACCTCTTCCGGAACCTTGACGCCTGCCTGCAAGAGCGTCTGCATCACGCCCACCGCCATGGCGTCGTTGGCGCAGACCACGGCGTCCGGCAGCTGACTTTTTCGGGCGAGGAGTTTCTTGGCGATGGCGGTGCCCTTGGTTTCCTGGAAGTCACCCTGGAAACACTGCTTTTTCGGGTCAAATGGCACGCCCGCCGTCGCCAGCGCCTCGCGGAAGCCTGCGCAGCGCTCCGCGCCGGGGTAGGACTCGGAGGTGCCGCACAGATAGACGAATCTCCGGCGGCCCTGCGCTATCATTCGGTTCGTCAGTTCCCGCGAAATCTCGCGGTTGTCGATGTTGACGGAGGGCAGTACACCAGGCGTCGTGCCAATGCCCACCACCCGCCGGTGCTCGTTGATGAAAGTCTGAATCCATGCCGTGGGCATCGTCATCCCGTAGTAGAGCATCCCGTCAATGTCCCGGTTGCGGAAGGCGTCGAAAATCTCCTTCTCGTCCATGCCCGGACGATAGAGCCGAATCACGAAGGTGAATTTCGCCTGATCCGTGATGCTGGCAATCCCGCCCAGAATGCGCGTGACGTTGTAGTCGTAGAAGGAACTCTCCGGCGACACGCCGCTCGTCATCTTCAGGAACACCATGATGTTCCGGACCACCTCCTGCGTCATCCGCTGCGCATGGATATTCGGAAGGTAATTCACTTTCTGGCAGTACGCGCGGACTTTCTCCACCGTCTCCTCGCTGATGCGGGCACGCTTCGCACGACCGTTCAAGACCAGCGAAACCGTCGCGCGGGACACTCCGAGCGTCTTTGCTATGGTGGCTAATGTGACCATCGGTTTTCTTCTGGGGGAAATTACGATTTTCCTGGGGAAAATGTTTAGCAAAACTTGTTTAGCAACCTTTGACCATATTATAGTCACAAATCCGGCAAATTTCAAGTGTCGCAAGAATTTTTTTGGGGGCTATGTTCCCCACAAGGGTACCTAACTAAGCCGAGGTTTCAAACCGCAGGGGTGCGGGGGCTGCAGCCCCCGTAGAATTGTAGAAGTGCAATTAGGTACCTTCTTGGGGAACACAGCGTTTTTTTTGCAATTTGAGGATAAAAAAGTTATGCCTCACCGATGAATTTCAACCGTCTTCCCCATATCAATACCAAAATGGACTTCAATTCCGCAGACCTGAAGACAGGATACAGCCCTGTTTTCATCTCCAGTTTTCCGTCCGCCACCACTCAGACTTGCAACCAGTCTGAGTATTCTATCGGGTGCCGGTTGTCGGTTCGGTGGCTTTTGCGGACGTTTTCCACCGCACGACTTTTCCATATTATATTAGAGTAATTTACCATCGTATCCTGGTTCGATGACACTATCCCATAACCATCATCAAATCAGGCGACGACCAATGAAAGAGAAGTTAATGGAGGAAATCCGGCAAAAGATGAACACTTGCCTGAACGAGCGACAGCGAGAGCAGGCGAGGGCTGTCCTGCACAGTTGCTTCCAGGGGTATAGTGCGGCTTTGCCTGGAGCAAAACAGCAGTCGGATGTTACCAAAAGACCATCCACCATTGCGCTGAGACCATCGCGACACCCAGTTGCCAAAGCCAATGCCTGGGGAAGACTGACGTGCCGGAGATAGAAGTATGACCCAGAAACTCTCCTTCCGCTTTTACAATGACCACGAAATCCGGGCCGTTTGGGACGAGGCGGACAGCCAATGGTGGTTTGCCGTGGTGGACATCGTCGGAGCGGTCAGCGGCAGTGTCGATGCCCACAACTACTGGTACGTGCTGAAGAACCGCCTCAAGAAGGCGGGAAACGAAACCCTTACAAAATGTAAGGGGTTCAAACTGGTGGCATCTGATGGCAAGCGACGTCTGACGGATTGCCTGCCTCAGAAGGAGATGTTAGCCTTGGCAGAAGTCATTCCAGGCAAGAACGCGGTTCCGTTCATCAAATGGTTCACCTACAGCGAGGACACCATCGACGGCAAGAGCCGTTCCAAGGCCTACGCGCTCTTTGAAAGCGGACTGCTGGCCAGCATGCCGCCAGGGACAGTACAATGTCTCCAGCAGATTCACGCCTATCTCTTCGGAGGGTTGTATGATTTCGCGGGGCAAATCCGCACGGTGAACATCTCCAAGGGCAACTTCACCTTCGCTCCCGCCATGTTCCTTACCAACTCCCTCGCCCAGCTTGAAAAGATGCCCGAGACGACCTTCGATGAAATCATTAGCAAGTATGTGGAGATGAATGTGGCGCATCCTTTCAGGGAAGGCAACGGGCGCTCCACCCGCATCTGGCTGGACTTGATGCTGAAAGCAAGGCTGCAACGGTGTGTCGATTGGAGCCTGGTCAACAAGAAGACCTATCTTGAGGCGATGACGGAGAGTCCAGCCGACAGCACCAAAATCCGCGCGCTCCTGCGCAATGCCCTGACCGACAAAATCAACGACCGCGAGGTGTTCATGAAAGGCATCGACTACTCGTACTACTACGAGAGTTCCGATGCCGCTTTTGAACCGCCATCGGAGCAACAATAAACAGCAAATTTCCCTTCTTTTAGAAGACATGTATTCTTCCTACGACATCGTAGTCATCGGCGGCGGCCTGGGCGGGCTGACCGCCGCGAACCGCCTGGCACGCGCCGGCTACCGGGTATTGCTGGCGGAGCAGCACACGCAGCTGGGCGGGCTGGCGACCTACTTCAAACGCAAGGGTCACCTCTTTGACGTCGCACTGCACGGTTTCCCCGTGGGGATGCGCAAAAGCCTGCGAAAGTATTGGGGAAATGACTTCGCCAAACAAGTCATCCAAGTCAAGTCCATCCGCTTTGACAACCCGCAGTATCATCTGGAGTCCACCTTCGACACTCAGGACTTCTCGCGCAAGATGACGGAGCACTTCCGGCTCGCCCCAGAAACCGTCCAGGCCTTCTTCGAGGCCATCGCCCAGATGAACTACTATGACGACCAGACGATGACCACCCGACAGTTCTTCCAGAAGTTCTTCCCCGGTCGCACGGACGTCTGGCGCTTCCTGATGGAACCCATCACCTACGCCAATGGCTCCACGCTGGACGAACCCGCCATCTCCTACGGCATCGTCTTCGGGAACTTCATGAGCGAGGGCGTCTATACTTTCTTGGGTGGCACAGACCTGATGCTCAAGATGATGGAGGAGGAACTCGCCCGCAACGGCGTGGAGATTCTGCGTGGTGCGCGCGTGGAAGCCGTGCTGGTGGACGGCCATCGCGTGACCGGCGTCACCATCAACGGCCAGAACATCGCCTGCCGCGCGGCAGTCTCCAACGGCTCGCTGCCACGCACAGTCTTTGAACTGGCTGGCAACGAGCATTTTTCGCAAGAGTTCCTGGAAGGACTGCGAAAAGTACGCCTGTCAACCTCTTCCTGCCAAGTCTATCTGGGCATCAAGCCAGGCGAGAAACTCCCCTACATCGGTGACCTGGTCTTCCACTCCACCTACCCGGAATTCGACGCCAACGCGCTGTGCGACCACCACATCACCAGCCGCACCTTCTCCGTTTACTACCCCGAAATCCGCCCCGGCTCCAGCGAATACGCCATCGTCGCCTCGATGAATGCAAAGTATCAGGACTGGGACGGCCTCACTGCCGAGCAATACCGCGCCGAGAAGGACAAGTTGGTCGAGGACGCCTTCGCCAGCATCGAGCCATACGTGCCCGACATCCGCCAAATCACCGACTACACCTGCGCCGCCACGCCACGGACCTTCCAGCGCTACACGGGACACCTCAACGGCGCCACCTTCGGAACCAAATTCGAGGGGCTGAAATTCTCGCAGGGACTCCCAAAAGAACTACCCGGATTCTTCCACACTGGCTCCGTAGGCATCATCATGTCCGGTTGGCTGGGCGCCGCGAACTACGGCGTCATCGTCGCCAATGAAGTGGATAAATATCTACAAGTAAATAAGTTATGACAGAACAATCCGACGCATTGTTCGATTCCTTGAAACACCTGGCGCCAGTCGCCTTGCGCGCCAGAGTCGTATCCACTGGCCGTGAAAAACTATTGCAGAACCGTAACCAGCTTGCCTTTCTGGTGGTCACTGAAGACATTTCGGAGAAT